>JBOFEH010000162.1:0-25032 GCA_051647765.1 Cellulosilyticaceae bacterium
TGCTTCTAAATAGTCTCTTAGTCTCTCTACTAGCATCTCTGGATAGTCTACATGCTTGATATGAAGGTAGGTTCTACTCTCTACTAACAAGATATCTTTGACATCTCTAATCCTAGCATCCACTGCACGTACATTAGGCTCTATCTCATAACCATATTGGGTCTTGGCAAGCTGACTTAGTGCTTCAACGGACTGTTCATCGATATAGAGTGGCTCTAGATACTCTTGCTGGAATAAGACTTGGAGTATATCCTTGTGGGTAAACTTGTGGAGGGATGCTATGTTGCCATATCGGTAATATCCCATATCATCTAGCCACTTACTAATTACATTCTGATCATAAGGAATATTCTTGGCTTCTAACACCTGACCAATCTGATCCATATAGTCTTCTGTCTTGAATATCTCTGGGACTAGTGCTCTTACTTCTTGACTTGCCTGCTCTACCACTTCTTGCCCCATTGGTAAATAGAGCTCTAATGCTTGATGGTATGTAATCCCTGCAATCATGTCACACTCAATGAGTCCTCTTACATAATCATTGTGCTCACCTAGTATCTCCATCATTTGTATTCTTGTAATCCCGGCGCTCTCACCACATCTTAGGCGGATGATTTCCCCTAGTCTACAAGCCTCTATCAATAGCTCAATCTGTGTGATAGCCTTCTTTTGGAGTTGTCTCACACGTTCTCTCGTAACACCAAAGCTATCTCCTACCTTCTCCAAAGTATATCTATCTAAGAAGCGCTGCTCTATCACTTCTACAGAACGGTCGTTTTTAGGATTATTCTTGTATTCGTCAAACACCTTATCAGGTAATGGCAATCCATTAATCTTCTTCACCATGAGATACAGCCCTTTGCTGTCCTTTTCTTCTACAAAATCTCTCACATAGTACCCCTGTAACTCGGATAATTTAAGACTCATCAAGATTTGTGGTAAATCTCCCTCCACAAGCATCAATACTTTTGAAATTGCTACATCCCCTAATAAGTCTAGGATGTCTTCATCAAAGCTAATCATAGCATCTAACACTGTCTTTTGTGGTCCACTCTCCATACTCGCCTCTTCTTCAGATGCCGTATAGTGTGCTACTATTTCTTGGACTGCTGTGAACTTACCTTTACCTACCCCTGGCGTATCCTTGAATGCTTGTAGCTTCTGATAAGTTAAATCTCCAAGCTCAGCTATATTATTTTGCTCGCAGAACTCAATCCATTTATTAAACGTATTCCCTACGAAAACTCTTCCAATACTGTCTGATTGGTGCTCTGGCTTGATGACGATTTCTCTCACCCAGTCCTTCCAAACCTCTAAGGCATCCCATTCATCTAGTTCATAGTACCCACTCACTGCTTCCCACTCTACATAACCCTTAAATCTAGACAGAAATGTCCTGATACTCGTCTCCCCAATATTAGGAACCTGAGACAATTGACTGACTGCTTCCTGATCTATATCCTCTGTAGAAATAATCCCTGCCTTCTCCCAAACATTTGCCAAGCGCTTCTCATAAGGTTTGACAAATTCACAGTCTAATATTGTTCGGCTTCTCCCTATTGCTTGTTCTACTACTGGTTCGGCTTCTATTACTGACTCTTCCTCTATGACTTGTTCTGGTACTTCTTCTTGGGCCACTTCCTCTATAACTTCTTCTGATATTTCTTGTTGTTCTTCTTCTATGGCTTCTTCTGGTACTTCTTCTGGTACTTCTTCTTGGGGTTCTTCCTCTATAACTTCTTCTGATACTTCTTCTTGGGTTTCTTCCTCTATGGCTTCTTCTGATACTTCTCCTTGGGTTTCTTCCTCTATAACTTCTTCTGATACTTCTTCTTGGGGTTCTTCCTCTATGGCTTCTTCTGATACTTCTCCTTGGGTTTCTTCCTCTATAGCTTCTTCTGATATTTCTTCTTGGGGTTCTTCCTCTACTATTTCTTCTAATACTTCCTCTGGAGTTACTTCTTCTATGACTGCTTCTAGTATCGGTTCTTCTTTATGTATTTTCCTAGGTCCAAAGAAGAGTTCTTTAATTTTGAGATATATTTTTTTGATCACTGCAGCTATTCCTTTCAAACTATACTCTATTTTATATTGCCTACCTTATTATATAACAATCCTCCTTATAAAAAAATCTCTCTTTCAGATTTGTGGAACACACTATCTGCAAAGAGAGATTGAATGATTTATAGTGAACAGTCCTTGATAATAGCATCTAACTCCTCTTCTGAAAGGATTTCTCTCTCAAGTAGGGCCTCTGCCAGTGCTTTTAATGTCACTTCATGTTGCCTTAGAAGACTCATGGTCTCTTGATAGAGGGTTTGGGCCAGCTCTACTGTTTCTTGGAGGATCATATCTTCTCCTGCCGCAAATACTGTGAGGTCTACTAGTCCTTGCTGCCCCATACCATAGTTACCTATCATAGACTTAATGATTTGAGTGGCTTGGGTAATATCACCTACCGCCCCAGTGGTTACGTGCTGGCTACTGCCGCTATAGATTTCCTCTGCAGCTCTACCTCCATAGTAAATCTTGACTTTCCAGATGAGATCTTCTCTTGTATGAAGTGCTTCTTTTTGAGCAAGGCTCAGTGTATAGCCACCTACTCCTGAGGTGGTTGGGATAATAGAGACTTGATGCACCTCATCTTTGGTGAGGAGCTTGGTACATAGAGCATGTCCTGCTTCATGCCATGCGGTAATCTCCCTTTGGACCTGATCGACTTTGCAATTGCTTTTATAGCCTTGTGTCAATATCTTAAGGTGTGCGGTCTCAAAATCTGCTCTCGTGATAACTTCTCTCATATCATTGGCACAGATAATGGCCGCCTCATTAATCATGGACTCTATAGCAGCTCCTGACCAACCTAGAGTAATCTTCTGCAGGTATCTGATATCTACATCCTCACTAAGCGGCTTGCGTCTCACATACTGCTGAATAATCTGGAGTCTCTCCTCCTTGTTAGGATTGCCAAGTACAATCTTGGTATCAAATCTCCCTGCTCTCGTCAGTGCTGTATCTAGCATATCATCTCTATTGGTGGCCCCTATAATGAGCACATTATCTGACTGATTGAGCTCTACAAGTAGTGCATTAAGCGTCTGCTCCCTCTCACTATCAGTCCCCATGAGACTTCTTTGGCCACCTACTGCATCAATCTCATCAATAAAGACGATACAAGGTGCGTGTTCTCTAGCTGTCTCGAACAAATCACGAATACGTCTTGCACCTCGCCCTACGAACATCTCCACAAAGTCCGAGCCTACAGCGCTAAAGAACGGTACGCCGATTTCTCCAGCGAGTGCCTCTGCCATAACAGTCTTCCCTGTACCAGGTGGTCCTACTAGCAATACCCCCTTTGGCAACTTGGCACCGACACGTCCATAGCGTTCTTTGTCCAAGAGACTCACGACCTTGTTTTTAAGGTCTGCCTTGGCCTCTTCATGTCCTGCAATATCTGAGAGTCTCTTAGTCGGATAGCTAGGCTCTACCTCATACTCCTCATCTTGGTCTATGAGGTCCTTCACTTGATTTCTAAACAAGACTATAGCCATTACCATGAGCCCCAAAGGAATCATCATACTCATCACTAATAACTGCGTTTTACTAGGGCCCTGTTTTTCTTCAACATTCACACCCTTCTCTAAGAGTTCCCTCTTAAAATTCTCAGATCTAGGATGAGGGGTCTTGTAGTGCTCCCCATTCTTAGTGGAGACCTCCATATCTGCATCCCCTACTCTAAATTTGACAAAGGCTACTTGGTCCTCATCCATATGTGCCATAAACTTGCTATATGCCTGATACGGCACTTCTTGCTCTCGCTTCTCCTTCAATGTACTTTGAAGCCCTATGGCCATAAGTCCTATCACGATGACCACGATACCACCTATCAGACATTTCCTAATCAAGCTAGGTAGGTTGTTGTTATTTGGCCCCAGAGGGCTTTTCTTTAGTTTTTTCATATTTTGCCTGTACCCCTAATCATTTTTCTATAGTTCATCTAGTATATCATAACTAGCTCTAATCTCTCCTACAAGAGAAAAAATAACAAAAGGCAGAACCTCTTCTGCCTTTTGTTATTAAACTAGAATTTCTTCTATTTTACAGCTATGTTCTTTCGTTATAGAATCATAGCATATGCCTACTGCTAATATTTTTTTGTCTCTATACTCTTTTATGAATTTCTGTACGTATTCTTTTTCTCTGATCTGTTTGATTGCATTTTCAGGTGTATCATCTTTCTTCAGCTCTACAATAAAGGGTATATCTTTTTGTCTTCTTGGATAAAAACAAAAATCAGCATAGCCTTTGCCAGTCTTCTCTTCTCGCTCAACCCTATAAGTATCTCTCGCACAAAGATATGCTAGTGTTAATACACAAGATAAACTATTTTCATCACTATATTTTAAGATAGGTATTTCAGAATTATGGATATCATGCAATATATTTTCTACAGTATGAGTATCCTCATCAATAGTAGCTTTCAACATTTTTCTGGAGTTTTCTATGATTTCAGCCACATAACCAAATGATTGATCTACCAATGCCTTTTCAAACTCCTGCATAAGTTCTTTGTTGGGTATTTTTAAATAACCATCATAATAGGATAAAAAACCAAGTACAATCATAGCTGAGTAAATTTCTTTTTTTGTAGTAGGATTTCCTTGTCCTGCACGAAACTCTTCTCTAATAGTGATATCAATTTCTTCTCCTGACACCATATGAATAACATCATCACGAATTTCCAATATATTATACTTAAGATATTGGCCTACCTCATCCATAGCCCCCGTATTGGTCCAGTAACTTTCACAATAACTATTTTGAAGCGCTTTTACTACGGATCGTGGATTGTATATTTTAATGCCCATTGCTGTCGTGTACCCATTGTACCATCTTTCAAGTTCATCAAACATTACTGCCTCATCTTGGCACAGTGCTTTGGTCTCCTCTTCTGTAAATCCAAAATACTCTCCAAAAGTCCTGTCTCTCAAAAACGTAAACTCATCAAACATATTAAGAGCTGATCCACTAGAATATTTCTTAATAGGCAATACCCCTGTCATATAACATAATGCTACATACGGCTGATCCTTCAAGAGATTTCTCAGGAATTCTAAGTAGTCATTTTGATGTTCAATAAATAAGTTATTACTAAAAATATAGTCCCACTCATCAAAAATAAAGATAAATTTATCACCTGTATCTCTCAGCATTGTACTCATATTAAAATAGTCTTCTGGTTTAATATGAGGGTATGCTTTGGCTATATCCTTCTTCATGTTTTCTCTAATCATTTGGATGTAATCATCATAACTTCTTCCTCTGTCAGACAGTTCATTAAAAGATATATTGATCACATTATACGCATTAAGATGTTTCTCATAACCCATACATTCACTTATTTTGAGGTCATCAAATATGACTTTTGAATCTACCACTTTTGAATAGTAAGCTCCAAGCATGTCCGCAACTGCTGATTTCCCAAATCTTCTTGGTCTTGTAATACATAAATATTTATCAGATGTCCCGATTCTTTCATTAATAGATTCTATAATTAAGGACTTATCTACGAAATATTTACTTCTGTATAAATCCTTGTAGTTATCCAAAGATTTTTTAGTATTTAAATATATAGCCATGCGTTGACCCCCTTTGCTTTCAATCCATTTTTCTTTAGTATAGCACATTTTCTCCTAAGTCAAACATGCTCCCACACAGATGTATACACTAGAGCCTCTTCATAAGCAGCCACCTTATCGCGTCTCATTGCCTCTACTAGAGGCGCCAACTCTTCCAGTGTAATACTATCTAGTTTGGCCATACGGTCTGCTATAGATTTGGTACTCTTTGCTTGGTCATAATTTTGTATGGTATACATCCATAGCTTCACTTGATCCCCATAACGGCGTTTGATGCTTTGTGCAATTTGTAGCCCCTCAGGGTCAAAATCTCCGCTATAGTAGAGTACCGCACCACCTTGTACAACCAAATCTAATAAGCGTAAATCTGCTGTACTGAGCTGACCTCTCGTACAGACTAGTGCCACCTCTTGTGGGCAACACTCCATAAGTTGTGTAAAAACCGTAGGATTTTCTACTACATAGACGATGGATGCTGGCGTACTAATGCGTGTGACGCATCTTAGGTTGTAAACCATAAGCTGAAGAGGTTCTCTTCGTCTTGTAAACTGCTCCCATCCAAGAGATTTCTCCCCCTCATAGCCTGTGAGATTATAGGTGATTGTTGCCGCTGAAAGTTCATCTCTTAGTAGTCCCTCTCCATAGAGCAAAGCATTCATCTCAGATATATTAGCTGGATAATCTGTATTCTGCTTGTAAGCTATCACATATAGCAATAGCTTACAAGCAAATGTATCAAAATCATAATAATGTGGGTCTCTAGAGACATGTGTCGCTACAACCACCAACGGCACATATGTCTCTATTTTTTGCTCTAAATAAATCATCGTCTGGTCAATATAGCTTACTGTCTCTTTGAGCCCCATAGGGTCTTCTTTGTATCGCATCAAGATTGCTTGATAGCCTCTTGCTTTGTTCTCCCACACATTCTCCCAATAATCTCTCACCACTTGAGAACGTATCATCTTATTAATATCTTCAATCACACGCTCCCTCTTGCTATCAGCCGCTTCCTGCTTGTCCCTATTGGTGATGATCTGCCCCCCATGATAATGCTCCAACACACTCAAAAAGTCTATGCCCTCAAACTTACCACTAGCAAAATGTTTGACAAATGCCAGTACTAATACATTACAATGCTCTGCACCATACCATTTATAGTCCATAGCTGCTAATATTTGTTGCTCCTCGTCCGTTAGATGATTGAGTGTCATCCTTCCCCCTAGTTTGCCTAGTTTTTGGTACTTTGAGATCATTGCATCAATCAACCGCTTATAACCCTTATTCGCCCTAAGGTATATTGCCGCTTCTTTTTCTAAAGACATTTTAGATCTCCTCTCTAGGCAAGTAATGTCCGTTCAATACCATTCCAAGTATACCTTAGCACCAATACTGTATGATCGTTTGCCTCTCTGATAATCTCACAAATAGCTAGCTGCTTAACAGAGTCATAATCTCCCCAGAGATACTGAGAATTGAGTATATAATCCAAATCTAAATCTTTGAGTATCCTAAACATATCTCTAATATTATTTTCGTCTACTCCTGCAAAAGCTTCATCCATCGCGACTAATCTTGGACAACTTGGTTTCCCACTATCATATCTAGCATAGACTGCTGAGAAAAGTGGCACATACATACTCATGGCTTTTTCGCCACCTGAGAATTGGAAGAATGCATTGTTGGTTAGTTCCTTGCGTTTTTCATTGTCTTTCATATAATAAAGCTTGAACTCGTACCAGTTACGGTAGTCCAGTACTTCCTTGATAATCGTGTGGTAATTACGACTCTCCCCTGTACCATCATACATTCGTAGCATCTCTTTGACCTTCCCTGCGAAGTGCCTTGCTAGCTTCTTGAGGTCTTCTGCTGAACATCTATCTCCTCTTTGGAGAATCTCTCCTAGCTCTGCGATGTCCATTTGTTCTTCTGCATCTGACTTCTTAGGAATCCACCTTAGACTCAGTCTCAAGCTACTAGATGTTTGCATACTTTCCATATGATCATTAATCTTCTCTACCCATTGTTTGGAGAGATAAATCTTACTTGTGATTTTGCTACTAATCGTATTAAGGAGTACTTCCTCAAACACATGGCGCTCCTCTTCACTAATAAGCATCCCAAACTCTTCTATAACTCTCTCAATATACTGGCATAGCTCCTTGAATCCTAGTAGTTTGCCATCTGTCTTGGCTACTAAGTCACGGCGTGTTTTCTCTGGTCCTTCAAACAGCTGTTGACTCTGCAAATGATACTCTCTCAAAGGTGCCCCATTATCTCTCATGCTAGTCATAAGATCACTGAGATACTCCTCTTTTGTCTTCTTCACCAAATATCCATATTCCTTAGTGATTTCATAAGCAGCTGCCATCAGGTCTTGGCTCATCTGTTCCATTACATAGCCTAAGCCATACTCCTCCTGGAATATATCCTGCCACTTTGTAGACTCTTCCCTAAGGTGTCCTAACACGCTTTGAGTTTCCTCTACTTTCTCCATCAACTCTCTTAGTTTTTGCTGGAGTGTTCCCTCTCTACTAGATAGTCCTTTAATCTGAGCAGGCAATATGTTTTTTTGCTCCAAACATTCTGCGATTTGCTGCCTCAGTGTATTTAAGCTCATTGCCTCTAAAGTATTTTCTAAGGCTGTTATTTGATTGCTCACAGAAGTTATTCTCTGAGACAACTGATTGCTCTCATAATACAGCTGATCCAAATCTTGTCTTGCCTCTTCTAGACTCTGCTGTAACTGCGCCCTCATTTGATGCACACTACGGAGCCTCTCTTGACCTTTTTCTATTTCTGATAATGTCTCCTTATACGAGATAATCCCCTCTAAGGCATCTTCTATTACATCTAACTGATGTGGTATGCTAAGCCCCTCAAACACCCCGAATGCTTGATTTTTATGAACACTTATTGCTTTGACTGCTTGCAAATGAACTTCTGTAGCCTCTAATAACTGAGACGCCGCTAATTCATATTCTTTTTGATATGCTAATAATTCTCTAACTCCTGTTGCCAAATCCGCTGCTGATGGTCTTCTCTCATATTCTTTGCCAATTTGGGTTAGAATCTGCTTTAATTGTGCTATTTCTTGTGTGATATCCTCTGCTCCTTGTTGCCAATTTGCTATTTGTGCTTGTTTTTGGGCTATCATCCGCTCTCTATGCTGCTTACGACTACTAGCTCCTATATACTGACACTGATAGCTCTCATCGTATTTTCCTCTCAAAGAGCCTAGCTTATAGTAGCCTTTTTCATCAATAGCATCACCATCTTCTGCCCCTAAGAATATGCCTGTCAAGACTTCATCCACTGCACTATAACTGAGTGAGCCTAGAGCACTCTTATCCACTACAAGGTACGTGCTCAAGTTATATTTCATAAGATTACTTTCAGTACAAAGATATTTATCATACTGACTCTCTTCAAAACTTAAGGCTGCTTTTTGGTCTCGTGACTCAATAATCAGTGCATCAATAAGCCCCATTTCATAAAAAGCACCCTCTATAGCACACCTCACCTCTTGAGGCGTATCCTTTGCGAAGTCTAGTGCTTGATACAGTGGCAGATACGGTATCCCCGCATCTTCTAACCGCTTACGGTTTGCCCTCATCCCCTCTGTACGATTAGGACTAATCTCAAGGGCTCCCTTAAGTGCTTTGACCTCATCTGCTAAACACTGTATCTCCTTGTGGACCGACTCTAGTGCTTGCTCCCGATCACTCACTCTTCTCTCCACATGACGCTCGTGTTCTCTATAGATATCCTTAAAGCTCTCCTCTAAGGTATAAATCTCTCTTTCTTCTTCTAAGTGCTGCACATGCTGATACACTGATTGGATCTGCTCAGCTGTCATATCAAAATAACGTACTGCCTGCTGCCATGTGTAAATATTCGCTTTATAATTCTCCTTCTCATCCAAAAACAACTCTTCTAGTCTGTCTCTATCTCTACCCACTTCTTCTTTTTTGAGATAAAGCTCGTCTTTGTACTGAGCTAACCTTGACTCCTCTTGGCTCAGCTTATCTAATATGACTAGACTCTCCCTTGCACCTTTAAGTCTCTCTCTATGTTGGTCTAGTGTCACATGCACTGGTCTAAAAACATACTCTGGTAACTGTTCACTGATCTCATGACCTACACCGCCTATTGCCTCTAGATAAATCTCATGTTCATAATCTTCAAGTGATGTGATATGTTCTTGAATATTGCTCGTAATACTCTCACATTGCTCTTCTTGGTCTTTGACCTTATACTGCATGTCCACTTCTATACTACGTTTATTATCGATTTGAGTTTGTTTTGCCTTAATTTGCTCCTGATAATCAGTCTTGTGGTCTTTGAGTGACTTCAGTTCTTGTTCCACCTCAAAGGCTTTTTCCTTACTCAGTTCTTCATATTGACGGGTTACCTGCTCATAGAGATTCTCTTTATCCAAAAGTTCTTGCATTGTATTCTCTAATGCAGTCTTAGCCTCCAGTTGTTCATGGTGAAGTTCTTGGATTTTACGCTCATTTGCCCCTAACTTCTCATATGCCGTTACAGCATTCTGCGCTTTTTCCAGTAGGCTATAACGGTTATATTGATCATAGTGATATCTGATGTTTTTGCATGCTTTTTTGGCTTGTTCATATTCCTTAAGACGCTCAGTTAATGTATCCATGTTCTCCATAGCTTCCGACATAGGTCTTAGGTCATCTTCTGTAAGCACCTTTAATGATTCTGTAAGGATACGGTACATTTCTGTAGGTTTAAAATCCTTGGATAACTTAGGACTACGCACATTAATCAGCAAATCCAGTAGTTCCTCATACTGCTCGGTGGTATCAAACCCAAATAATAGTTCATTCACCTTTGCCATATAGGTTTTTTGACTGGTTGTAAAAAATCCACCCTCTGCCACCACGTTTTCTAACTGCTTTTTAGTCAGAGGAATACGCCCCTCACTCTCCTTATAGAGCATCAAATCCTTGCCTACTCTTCGATTATCTGTAATGATAAAATACCAGCTATCTAGTGGCTTATTCTTTACCGCCTTCATACCCATACCTAAAGTCATGTAGTTGTCTGTCTCTCTCCTCTTAAACTCCATATAGAGATAGGCAGTCTTTTCATTGGTATCCTTATCCAATAGATAATTCTCTAGTTTTCTTGCTTTGCTCCCAAAAGGGTCTAGCCTATGCGGCGCCTTATTGCCGTCTAATAAGAGTGGTACAAAACTCTGCATGGTTACAGATTTTCCTGATCCATTGCTTCCTCGTAGGAGCAGCTTCCCATCCTCTAATTCAAATTCCTCCACATCATAGTACCAAAAATTAACTAATCCTAATTTATTAATGACCCACCTATTCATCAGCCATCACTTCCTCTCTATATGCCCTCGGATAATCTCCTACAACCTTCGCTACAATAGGATAAATGACCACTTCATCTATCCTCTCTTCTATCATCTGATAGTAACTCATATAAGTCACCATATCAAAATACAACTTATCATCACTTGACTCTCTATATTCCTTGCTCCAGCCACTGCCATGAGTCTCCCTGAGCGACTCTATATATTGCCTAAATAGAGCCTTTGGCATCCAAATCGTATCGTCCGCCCCAACTATGATTTCACCACATCTCACCTTTTGGCAAATCATTTGATTATATTGCAGTGCCATATCACTTATGGCACTTGTCCCAGGGAACGCATATGTGGGGCGATCTTTTGGTTCTGGTATCACCAGCGCCCCATTACGATGGACATGGAGCTGCCATCCCAAGTACTTCTCCAAATCATTCTGTATGATATTTCTATTTTGCTTAATATACCCATAGTCTTCATCATCACTTCCTGTGTTGTAAACAACAGGTGATAATACCAGTCTCCGGTACACCCTATATCGCCTCTCTATCTCTCGCTCTGCGGCGATAAATTGATGAGGTGATGTCATCGTGCTAATGTCAAATGCAAAGTTTCTCGGCATATATTTTGAAAGCCCTGTACTTTCAAAAAGTACTTCCTTGCTCTCATCCTTGACAAAACTCTCTTCTTCTCCGTCTGTAATTTTCATAAGTCTTTGGTTAAGTGCAAATCCTATAACCTTAATCAGACTTCTTCTATTTTTGTAAACTGTCCAGTCGAAATGCTCTCCATCACCATTCGCCGCAATAAATTCTGTAATATGAGATAAAAGAAACTGGTCTTCTTTATTTTTGTCCTCCAAAAATACAAAGATTAGCATCAACATGATATACTCCCTTACTTCATCAAATTGTGGAATTCCCATCCAAGCTTCTGCATGTCCTGGTAGTTTCTCTAACTTAATAAAGTCTGTACGAATCAACAACTCATACCCTAATTTATCCACAATAAACTTCTTAAAATCCTTGTAATGATCTTTGATGTCATAATAAATATCAGGTTCTTCTTCTCTCAATATAAACTGCTTCTCCAATAAATACTTTAAATAAGTCATATCTACTCTCCATCCTTAAATAGAATGCGATAATACGGCATAGTAAATGAGCCATCTTCACAAACGACCACCACTTTTTCATTAGGGTCTACAATTTCCACCTTAAAGAGCTTACCAATTTCTGTCTTTTGCCAGCTTCCCTTATTGGCTTTTCCTTTGGTTAACCACTTAAGAAGTAATTTTCTCTCCTTGGCTTGAATCTCTCCCATATGTTTGAAATCTATCTCGCCACTACTTATAAACCGACTTAACTCTTGCTCCTCTTTTTTGCGCTGTTTTAACAAGGCTTCTCTCTTTTGCAGCTTAAGCTCTGACTTGTCCACTATAGGATTTTTGGGTATTTTCTCTCTATAAGTACGTACTCTAGGGCGTGTCTCAATCCATGTTGGGGCCTCCTCAAACATACTACTATTAATACTCTCTGTCTCCCTCTCATCTATCCCTACAAAGTGCATTGTCCCCATAGTCCCAAGCACAACAGCCGATAGCTTTGCGGCCTCATCTTGATCTCTACATTTCCCAAACATCTTGGCAATATGGCGATATTCTTCCTTACGGTTAGCACTACTATTTTGCCGCTCTGCAATTTGCGTGGCATACCGCGTAATTTTACGAATAATCTCATTGGTACTCTCTATCAATTTGTCTACTAGTGGTAACTTGGCTTGATAGGGCAAAAACCAGTGATCCATACTCTCAAACCGCCCTCGATTCATCTCCATATAGTCTACTTCATCTAACTCTAATGTCATATTCCCAATAGTTTTTTCGCGGGACAAGACCTTCTCTAACAATTGTTCCCTATCCTCTATCCCTATAGACTCTAATAATCTCCCAATATCTATTGCCGCTAATTGTAGCCCTCTAATGAAGTTTCTCAAATAGCTTACAAAACTCTCCTTGAACAATAAAAACTGCGTCGTCTTCATCATTTCCTCTACTTTTGGTGAATAAAATTGACTGATATAGTCTTGATAATTTTGGTTAAGTTCTTTAAATGAACCATTAAGCTCTTTCCACCAACTATACACCGTAGCTGGTGACTCCTCTAACATTTGCTGATAAGTTGCTAATAGATTATGAAAACGGGTCACTAAACTCGCTTCTAAAGTTGCGTGATTTTCCATAGTCATATGCTCTAAGGTATACAGCATACGCTCAATTTCTATTGTATAGGGCGTCAGCTGATACCTAAATTCTCTATTTTTAAATGCCTCTATGGAGTTTACCTTGGTCGTGTCTGCTAATGCTGTTAGATTATGCCACTCCACCAGAGCATTCAAGTCACTTTTGAGTAGCTCCATCGTATAATTTTGGAACTCTTCGTACTGCTTAAGATACTCATAAACATCCTCTTTAAACACCCAATATTGCATCTTTTCATACTGCTTATACATCAATCTAATAATCGTACGATATCGCCAAGTATTCTCTTGGCTCAGATACTTACTCTCCTCAATCTGCCTAGATTGTAAAAAACCAAGTTTCATAATGCCTCCTCTTTTGTACAACAAAAGACAGAACCTATGTCTGCCTCCTGTCTACAAGCTTTGTATTGTCTCCACATCTATTCCTGTTACACTGCTAATGACCTGCAGGTCTATCCCCATACTCTTCATATTCCGTGCTACTTCATATTTTGCCACTTGAAGACCCTCTTCTCGCCCTTCTTGAAGACCTTCTTCTCGTCCTTCTTGAAGACCTTCTTCTCGTCCTTCTTGGCGTCCTTCTTGGCGTCCTTCTTGGCGTCCTTCTTCCCTTCCCTCAACTCGGCCTTCTTCTTTTGCAGTATTAAAGGCATCTGTCTCTGATACAAGGTTTAACAAATATTTCTCATAGCTCTTTCTCTGCTTTTGGGTCATCTTAAATACCTTGAGCTTACTCTCTGCTGCTTTGATATTTTTTGCTTTGAAGGTATCTAGAGTATTGGCATTCTTAAACATATAGATCCATTCATCTAAGTCCTCTGTAATAATGTCATTGAATCTCTCCACATTAATCAAATAATACTCAGGAAAATGATTCTTTTCTGCATATGTCATCACACCACTCTCACATACTTGGAGTTTTTCTTTTAGCACTAAAGGGTGTCCTGTATGAAGTCCCTTAAAATCAGTTTTTCCATAGTAAACATAGTCATCGCCTCTACCCAAATTAAAGTACATAATACTGACCGAGATAACCTTTACCACATCCTTAAAGGGTTTTCCTAATTCCAAATTTTCCACGATAACCTTGGATGATCCCCACAAAATCCTCTGAAGATAATCGAGTTCTCTTTGGTTTTGAATCTCTATAATAATACGCTGGTCAGAAGAGTCTTTGACAAGCAAGTCTACACGGTTAAATTTGAGCTTTTCCTCCTCTTGATTGCTCTCACTCTCAAGAATTTCTACCACTGTAATATCTTCTTTAAGTAATGCGCTTAAAAATCCTTCTAATATATCAAAATTTGCTTTATCTCTTAGCATATATTTCATCGCATAATCAAATCGTATGAGTTTTTCTTCGTTTAACATACTATCTCACAACCTTTCATACCACATTTTAGGGCTACTCTTAACATTAATCTTTTCTTTAGTATAGCACATTTTAGCCTATATCAAACCAAAGAAGGAGGGATGCCTCTTACTTAAAGGCATCCCTCCCCACATAGCTATAACTTGCACCCTATATAAATCTCTGTAATGGCTAAGAACATAAAGTAAGCACCTATCACATAAGGTATATACGGAATGGCAAATATAAGCACAATCGGACACAAAATAATAATAAGTCCAATCACCGTTGTTGCTACAGCCATCCCAGAACGTACATTCATCCCAAAGGTATGACTCTGGAAACACATGAATAAGCTATATACCCCTCTAATAAGTGCCCATACCCCATAACACACTAGCATTAACTCTACAGTCTCTAGTGGTGAAAAAATTAGAATGAGCCCAAAGAGTATATCTATCACACCAGTGAAGATGACATGTATCTTATTCTTACCTTGCCAAGCTCTAAATATTTTGGAAAACGCAATCAAGATGACTAGAATGCCTATAATTTTCTCAAAACCAACTAGTGTATCTAGTGGATTAATGAAAAAGAGTGCGCCTACAACAGCTAATAACACACCATCAATGATAAATAACTTCTCTAAATATGTTTTCATGATGAACTCCTTTTATACCAGCTTAGTCTTAGTTATAGTTTATCTCATTCATCCACTATTCACTCATAACAAAAGGCAGAATCCATATTCTGCCTTTTGTTTATTTTATTCTTTTATAGCAAAGTTGGAATTTCTACACTTTCACTACTGCGGGAACCAATACGTGCACGAAGGGCACTTTTGTTCTATTTAGAAACCTAAACTTTCAAACCATGTGTCTAGACATGCTATAACTTTTTGTAACTGCCTTTTGGAGGTAACAAAGGAACTATCATAGCGTGTGCCTGTTGCCCATTCAGTAATAATCACATCATAATCTTGAATGAGTTCAGGAATATCCACCCCTAAGTCCAAACATCTATCAACCAATACCGCGATATTATGTGATCTGGGATATTCTTCCCCCAAGAGCTCCACCTGAAGTTTTAACATCTTTTCCACACTTTGTTGCACATGATAGGCAATATAATTGAGATAAATTTCATCTTGTATATCTTCTAATAATGCTAAGTTATTTTTGGCCATTAACAAATCTGTCTTGGCTAATTTATAGAGTCCCTTCATAAATAAGTAATCCCTCTCTTTCTACAACAGTACATATACTCGTCGGATCAGATAGATTGTCCTGATATTCTTGTTTTGTTTTAAAAATGATATCTACTTCTGTAGTAATCTCTCTAAAAATACCACTAAAAGCTTTATATAATTCATCAGTCTTCTCCGCTACAACCAGTAAATCTATATCGCTTTCTATACCACAGTCTAGTGTCAAACTACTTCCAAATACATAAAGTCTCTCTACCTGCTTCGGTATATGTTCCAAAATATAAGATAAGTCCCGTTGTTTAATAGGATAAACATATTGTAATGCATAAGGTGATTCCACAATTTTATTAAAGGTATAGTATTTTCTTTTTTGATTCATACGTCTATCCCCTTTTTTCTCTATTCTATCTCAAAGTATACCCTATTTGCCCCTTTGCTAAAAGTCCTATTATGACTATATCCACTCATAACAAAAGGAGCTATCGTTAACTGATTTTAATCAGCTATTACGATAACTCCACTCCTAAGATTCATATGTATGTCTTTGTATCACCTCATGGAACTTCTATTGTTTTTTGACTCTCAGTTTCGTCAATTATTATTTCACCATCTTTAAAGTAATATTTGGTGGTTATTTGCTTATCTATATTGGTAAGCATCCTATAACGTTCTTTACCAAACATTTCTATTAGCCCTCTGGTTTCACTATCATCATAATAATCCTTAGTAATAAAGAATGTTATACCTACACTCAAAACAATTGATGTTATCCACATTATTACCTTAAGTATATTTTTTGTCATATCAATCTCCCCTTATAGTTGTCTTGAATCCAAAACAATCTACTTATACACTTAATTATTATCAGCAATTGTTCCCGTTTTACTGCATGTTACCTCAAATTTACTACTTGCAGTCATACCTAATGGATTTTTGGTAGTATAATTAACTTTTGCATATGCTTTATTCAATAATCCTGAATCTCCCTGTGCCTTTTCAAATTTTGTGAATGTCCAATTTAGATAAGTCTGTTTTGATGCACTGAAAGAATCTACATAAGATTTACCACCGGCCCAAGAAAATTTTGCTACAATATTGATAGAGGCACTTAATGTATCCCCACCATCCCCATAAATATACCTTGTTCTATCAACTTTTTTATAATACTCCCCCTTATAAATTTTATTCACTTATAAAGTATACAATACTTTATAAGTTTTTTAAATATTAAAAATATTGTATCTATTTTTTCGTCCGATTAATGTCTTTAAATACATATTCTTATTTAAACCCAGAAAATAGCTAAATAGGGCTTTTATGTCATACATCATTTACTATATAGATATTACCAACATTATTTCCAAAACAAAAAAGAGGTGCCACCGTTAAAACACCCCTCATATTCCTATGATTTGATACTTTCTAAAATTCCATTAACAATCTGCTTTGCAATCTCTTCTTCATAGGTATCAAACAAAAAATTGTCTATGGCTTGATTGATAAAGCCAACCTCTACAAGTATGGCGGGCATCTTGGTCTGGGTAAGCACATAGAAATTCATCTTCTTGACTCCTCTATCGTGAAATCCCATCCTGACTAAGGCTTGTTGCAACGTCTTTGCCAGCTTGGTCGCCTGCTGGCTACACTTATTGGCCGTAAAGACTTCTACTCCTTTGGGGCCTATAGGTGCGCAGCTATTACGGTGAATCGATAGGAAGTAGTCTGCCTGCTGACTATTGGCATAAGCTATACGCTTATTAAGTGCGACATACACATCTGTAGTACGTGTTTCTACCACTTGTATACGCTGTGCTCTCAGCTTATTAGCAATCTGCTGCCCTAACCTTAGTACCTCCTGTGACTCCTTACGACTCCCAAATACTGCTCCAGAGTCCTTACCCCCATGCCCATAATCCAAACATATTTTCATCTGATTCATCCTTTCTTATTTACAGAAATTCACTTAGTGTGTTTACTCTATAAATGTCTTAAGAAAGGCTATTCCCCCATCATAATTTAATTTTTCTTGAGTTGTTCTCTTACGGCCATCAAGGACCATCCAATTTTGTTATTGGTCTTATAGTGCCTTGTATCATAAGGACTCACTTCTACAAGCAGTTTATCCTCCGTCTCTAACAGATACTTTTTGAGCACCTTGTTCTGACTAAACTTAGCATAGTTGCCTTTGATATAGATTTTCTCTTCGTGTTCTTCCCAAATATACTGATTAAAATACCTGACACAATTACCAAGTGCGCTGATGGCATTAACATCCTTACTCTCCATAATACGTACTAATGTATAATAATCCTCAAAGAGCCTTGCCCTCTCTGCCATAATATATTGTTCCATCGCTATGTATTTAACCCCATCCACCTCAAATTCCTGTTGCCACCAGTGGCTGAGACAAAACCGACTAACTTTCTGGTCTGATGCCCTCACTTGACTCCAAAAAAACAGCATCCCTCCATCATCTGCTCCAAGTCGATTTAATAGATATTGTTCTCTACTGTGGTTTTGCATAGCATTCATAAACTTACCCCCTGTTTTTGGTAATCTATATCTTCTATATATATGCCCTACTCCCTTTTTGCATACAAAAAAGCAGAACCGAAGTTCTGCTTTTTTTAATTAAGTACTTGTTGGTGATTGGTAGGATAAATCGGAGCATCCCTAAATTCTGTGTGTATACGTTCTACTGTTGCACCCGTTGCATCACACTGCGTTCCTAATGTTGCAATAATCTTATTGGCAATATCTTCGCCTAGCTTATTGCCTTCTGAAATATCTAGTGGATAATGTACCCCTGCATACAGTCTAGAGATACTACACTCTTCTAATATCTGCATAAGCTTATCTTTTTCTGCTGGGAAGAAGTGGGCCATGAGATAGCAAAAACAAGCTGGCATGACAGAGTGTCCTGCTGGATAACTCGGATGTTGCGGCGTTGCCAAAAATGGCACAAATTCCTGACAATACTGTACGGGCCTTGGCACTTGATAAAAGTATTTGAAATGCCAACAGATAACAGTTGCATCATTAAGTGCTCTCATGGTCAAATCGTAGAGACGCCCTGCCTCTGGCACTTGGAGCTTATACGAACTCACCAAGGTTTGTAAAATTGGAATAAGCTGTCTATCAGGTACACCTGCCCCCCAGTAGGTTGTAATGACCTTTTGCTCTGGTGTAATGGTATTACTTGCCTCCATTACAGCCCCTAATTGTTCTTGCCAAAATTTATCAAAGTAGTCTGGTGTTTTGATGTTAAAACAAATAGGCTCTCCTGTTAGCATTGTAAATCTACCTTCTGCTGTCCGTTTAAAAAAGTTTAGAGGCCAACTCCCACCTAGTGGCATCTCTCCCATTGAAGTAAAGGGCTCTTGGGTATATGCCATCTTATCCCACTTATTTTCACATGTACAACGATTACCTATACAAGTCATATAGAACCTCCTATTATTTCACAGATATTCTATACTATGCCTCCACTAGTTTGACCTATGTATCCCCTCTTTGTTCCTTCTTTTCAAGGACTAATGTGAGTTTGATAATGCTATTACTAAGTTGTTCCATCTTACCTTCTATACGTACAAGTAAGTACATCGACAATATAATGGGGAAACCAAAATTACCAATCTGGCTTAAGATCTCTTCCATGCTATCCACCTCCTATAAGTTAGATAGCGTTATCTCCCCATGTTCCCCCCATATAAAAGTCTATATTTTTTACTTCCTATCTGTAGTACATCTTGTTCTTTGAGGCTCATAATCTTGTCCGCTTTCACACCATTAATAAAGGTTCCATTTGTAGACGCTAAGTCTACTAAGAAGAGCTTGCCATTTGTATTATAAAGTTTACAGTGGACACCTGATACAGCGTCATCTCCTACTAACACCATATCACAGCGTTCTTTGTTACGCCCAATAATCACTTGGTCTTGTATCGTCATTTCCAGGCGATACATAGGATTGGCAAGGTCTATAAGCGTTAATATAATAGGACCACTCTCCGGAACCCCTATGGGCTGTGGCTGTGGTTTTGTCTTAGGTTTAATTTTCTCCCTATGAACTACCTTTTTAGGTTGCGATGTTGTTTCTTGGACAGCCTTCTTAGCTGACTCCACTTGCTTAGTATCTTTTTCTCTATATTCCTCTTCGTTTTTTTCTTTTTTAGCTTTACTCTTATTTCTCGTTAATGCTAACCAGAGCAGTCCAATGACAACACCAACTAGTGTCCCAAGTATTGCTCCTCCCACTGCCCCCGCCTTTGCCTGAGCTTCGATAATCTCATCTGTAGGCATTGTTGCCGAGAGTATATGGAGTCCCTTCAATAATGTATCCATTAGTTTTTCACTCCTTCAATATTTCACTATGTACAACTTATTATTTGTATCACTCTTTTATTCCTAGATACTACCATCATTGGCTATTAAATGCAAAAACAAAGTGCTTTATTCTCTCAACCCTTCCCCTTTTTGAATCCCTTGCTGAATCTCTCTGGCTGCATCTATCGGCGTGTTGCCCATAAACATTCCTATAATACTATTACGTATATGGTCCTGCATAAAAGGCAGGGGTTCAAAGTCAAATAGGTCACAAGCTATTTGCTCTGAGGTCTTACTCAGCTCAATATTTTGAGTCAGAAGTTCTGTTACAATATCAGGGTCTGCATCATAATCTTTTCTTGGCATCAAAAACTGTGCCTCTTCAGCAAATCTTTGAGCCACCTTTTGAGAGGTAAGTTCTTTGACTAACTCAATGGTATAGGTTTTTTCGAGTCCCGCTAAGTTTCCATTAATCATATATGCACTGATGGCATACATATCATGGTTCTTGTATTCTGGTTTTTCTTGAAAATATGGAAACTTGGCAAATCTTATTTGCTCTGCTATTGGTAGGTTCACAAACTGTCCAATAGCCCAAGGCCCTGCAATAAACATGGCTACATTTCCGTTGCTAAAGGCACTCATAGCCATCTCATCATTCATAAGCTCCACATCTGGGAACAACGCCCCCTTCTCATCCACATCATTGACAAAACCTAGGGTTCTGACCACTTCTTCATCCATCCAACTCAATTCTCGCTCCCCTAATGCTCTAGCACTATCTATTCCAAGCCACTTATAAAAGATATTATTGTGAAGGTGTGTGACCATATAGGTGGACTTTGCCCCCACTGCAAGAGGCGTAATCCCAACTGTTTTGAACTGGTCTATAGCATCATTAAATGCCTCCCATGTGTCAGGAAATTCATCTACTCCCGCTCTTTCAAACAATTCCTCATTGTAATAAATCCCCACTAGTCCCATCTCCATAGGTACCCCATAAATCCCCTCTTGGCCCGAAACCCTATAATAATCTAATACTTCTGGTATAAACCCCATCCCCCATGTATAATTCCTCTTAAGCACAGGTTCGATGTCCATAATAAGACCATTTTCTATGTATTCACCCAGATGCTCTACCCCTTGTATATTAAAAATATGAGGGACTTCACCTGTTGCAATACTCATTTTAATCTTGTTGTTATATTCTTTTTCGCTCTCTACTGATTCATCTATAATTTTGACATTAGGATACCTTTGCTCAAATTCTCTCAGAACCTGATTATAAATCTTAGCTCTTCTAGACTCTCCTGACATACGGGTCATAATACGAATCTCTATCTGCTTACCTTCATCCTTAAAGGACTGAGGAAGTTCTATGACAGAAAACTTCTCCATACACCCCACTAAACTAATCATACTCATGACAAGAATGCTGATTTTTATGAGTTTTTTCATTTTGTTTGTTTCCTTTTTGTTTGATTTTAGTTTATTTTATTATATATTAAAAGTAACATAATTTTAGCTAAGGGGAAACTTATGAAACGATTTAATATAACAATTAACGATCTTTCTATTAGAAAAAAAATATTTAGCGGCATACTCCTTACTATCCTGCTCATTACAACACTTACAAGTATCTGTATTGGATGGATGATTTTTGATTGGCAGCTCCAGAACTCCAAAGAACTTGCACAAAAAGAACTTACCTACGTTTCTGAAGAGTTTGAACAGTTTTTAGATACCATAGAAAGCTATAAGGATGCCATTGCTGTTGATAGTGTCATTCAAGATCTCACCTTAGAAGCGCTCTTACGTCCACAAAGTTTTTCCCACTATCAATCTTTGCAATTAGAAGAACGCCTAAGTCAAATTATTCAATCAACACCTATTATTCACTCTGTTACACTTTATACACTGAATAATAAGAGCTTTACCCCTGGAGCCCTTGTCCTTATGACCCCTCATATCTCTTTCTTTCAGTCTTATGAAAAAGCGACTTGGCTCTCTATGCATCCTGTAACCGTCAAGACACCTAAAGGCTACATCAATTCTCATGCCATGTCTTTTATTTCGCCACTATACAGCTATAACACCGGGCAACTAATGGGCTATATTGAACTGCGTGTGGATGAGCCGGCCATTGCCAATCTCTACCTTGATAATCCCATTGATTCCTCTGACTATACTGCAATTATCAATGAAAATGGTATTATCCAAAGTAGTAGTTATTCACCCCTGATTTATAAGCGGTATATACCACCTCAAAACCGCATTATATTTTCAAAGCCTATTAATCATCTGAATTGGCTGATTATCAAGGAAATGACCCTTACAGAACTGCTAACACCTTCATTTTCACTCATTATCCTGATATTTGTTCTAGGTATACTTGGCAGTCTATTAGGTGCATACATTGCTTACAAAATTTCTACGACCCTTACAACGCCGATTACTAAGCTCATTGATTCTATCCACCTTGTCAAATCTGGGCACTGGGAACCTGTAGATGTCCCTCATGACTCTGATGAAATAGGATTTTTGACAGAAGAGTTCAATAGTATGCTAGTCGTACAAAGCTCTCTCAAAGACCAGCTTGTGTATGAACAGCGCCAGAAGAAGCAATATGAATTAGACTTGTTACAGCAACAAATCAACCCTCATTTCTTATATAATACATTGGATAATATCTGTGCTTTGGCAGAGCTTGAACAAAATGATACACTCATTGAAATGGTCATGAATCTCTCCACCTTTTATCGTAATGTGCTCAGTAAAGGTTCTAGTTTTATTACCTTTGAAGAAGAACTAAATCTCACAGAAGCTTATCTTCAAATTCTTCAAGTAAGGTACTATAACAAGCTGACTTATACCATAGAGGCACCTGATGACCTCAGTAGATATAGCTGCCCTAAACTACTACTTCAGCCCTTAGTTGAAAACAGTGTCTATCATGGGATCAAACCAAAGGGAGAACGAGGACACATCTCTATCTCACTTGCCCAAAATAACAATATTTTGACTATCACTATCAAGGATGATGGCGTAGGTATGTCTCTTGAACACCTCTACCATATCTGGTACACCCCTTACAAGAGCTTTGGGCTCAAAAGTACCGATGAACGTCTCAAGCTTTATTATGGCCATGAATATGGCCTGATTATAGATTCACAGCCAACACAAGGCTGTAGCGTTATATTAACTATTCCACTAAAGGAGCGACACGACTGTGATTAATGTACTCATTGCTGATGATGAATATTTCATCAGAGAACGACTCAAAAAAATAATAGACTGGGAGGGACTTGGTCTCAACCTCATAGGTGAAGCCGAAAACGGCAAACAAGTGCTAGAGTATCTCCATACCCATACCATAGACCTACTCCTTTTGGATATCCAAATGCCTCTTATGACAGGACTAGAAGTACTGTCTTATATTGATGAAGCTGCGCTTCCTGTCAAGACGATTATCCTGTCCGGATACAACAATTTTGAGTATGCACAAATTGCTATCAAGCATCATGCAACCTCTTATTTGCTGAAGCCTATCAAGGCACCTGCACTACAAGAAACACTTCTAAGCTGTAAGCAAACCATCTTAGAAGAAAAAGAACGTACTCTTGAGGTGGCTCAACTCTCTAGAGTTCAGAACAAACAGCTCCTTCTAGATGCGCTCTCTCAGCCCAACTTTAACACCTCATTATTGCTTGGGAAATTACCTCATCTTAAGGATATGAACTATCTTTTATGCTTATCTGTATTCATTACAGAACCTTTGCAGCTGAGCCAACTACAACATCTCTTAGACCAAGAGACACTCTCTTATGAGATTTTTAAAGAAGATGAGTCCATCTATACTTTGCTTATCTTTGCTAAACAAGGGCATGAGCTAGACTACGGTTTAACCAAGCTTAAAGTCTATCATCAAAGCTGTATCCATCCTTTGTTCATTGGCACAAGTAGCATTACAGAGATTGCTAAGCCTTGGCATCCTTGCTATACACAATCCCTTAAAGCATTAGATGAACGCTACTTTAGCACTACTGCAAACCTCCTTATATACAGTGAAGCTTGCTCTAGTGAGCAGACCCCTTTTGACTGGATTCATGTGCGTCAAGATTTGACCCGCTATATTCATAGCCAAGATGCTGCTTCTTGCAATCAGCTGATCAAACAGCTCTTCTATGACATCAATCAAAACCACGATATCACGAGCCTTCATCTTGTCATGACTGAGATTCTACTAACTTTACATATTACACATCCTACGGCACTTTCTCTGCCACAAGATATTAATAGATTCGTGGCATCACTCATAGACCAAAACTATAGCTTAAATGAGTTAGAGTCACTCATTCACAATTGGATTGGTCTATGCCTCAATCAATCCCCAGCACTTTCTAATGAGTCTATGGTTGCTAACAAACTTATCGCACTCATTCACGACCATTATCAAGATAGCAATCTCACGATTGCAGACCTCGCTACCAAGCTCGAACACAATGCCTCTTATCTGAGTACTGTATTCAAGAAGGCTACTGGCATTTCTATTATTCAATACCTAACAGACTATCGTCTAGAGAAGTCCAAAGTGCTACTCTTAGAGCAAAAACATAAGATATCAGATGTTGCTACTTTAGTAGGTTACTCAGATATCTTCTACTTTAGCAAACGCTTCAAGAAGCAATACGGTATATCACCAAAAGAATTCGCTGGACGAAATAATATCTAATCAAGAAACACCCCAAAATCATAGATACAAAAAGAGAGCAGGGGGAGCTGCTCTCTTTTTCTCACGATTTTGGGGTGTTTCTTTGTTTTATATTAGGAGTTTGGGGTTTTGCTTAATATTTAGCTTTTAATCGCCTAAGCTCTTTTAATATTAAATCAAGTTT
>JBOFEH010000163.1:0-2876 GCA_051647765.1 Cellulosilyticaceae bacterium
TAGTTTTGTGACACCTCCTTCTTTTTTAATGATGTATCATTAGATAGTGGTGGTAGTAGTGGTGGTAGTAGTTGGAATATTCATAGCAAGTTCTACAGTATCTTCCATCTTCATACCTAAGAGCATTTGGTTCTTGATAACGTCACGAAGCATCTTGCCAGCCATTTTGTTGGTTTCAAGGATTTGTTCCATAGAAGCAGCTTGCCCACCAGCAGTTTCAAGTGTTCCAAGTGCAAATTGGATTTTTTCAGCTTCAGCATTGAGAATATGAGCTAAGCTGAGTTCTTCCATACCAATAGAAGATAAGATGATATTGATTGAATCATCACGAGTGAGGCTTACATTAGGTTTTAAATCAGGAATACTAGGCATTGACATAATAGAGTTCCTCCCTTTTGGATTGTTGAGATTTAGGGTGAACAGTACACCCTTACATTACTAGCATATGAAAAAGGGAAGAAAGTGTGATAGTCGAAAGGCGAGTTAAGATTTGAGCACAGTAATAAATTGATCCTTGAGGGTGAGAAAACTTTCAAGTTCATGTTGGCGGCGAGTAACTTGTGCCAGAATACTAGGATCTGGGATATGCGTGTTGGAGAGTCTGGATAGTGTTCTGTCAATGATAGGAATTGCTGATTGGATAATAGGGTGAAGTGCATTATGAATTGCATGAATGTGTGTACTAAGTGTAATGATTTGTTGGTTTATTTTTGTTTCTTGTTCAACATAGGTAGCACGTCTAGAAGTTAATTCAGTCCCTTTTTGTTCAAAAGCTTGTTTTTTCCCCCCCCAGTCTACGCTATTAGGCTGTTGTTTTTGGATTTGTTCAAGAGCTGCAGTATAGGAGAGAATTTCTTGACGCAATGTTTCCTCAGAGGCCTTAAATTCTTTAAACTGACTAATAAATTGAGTGAAAACAGAACTGGTTTGGGATAGTGGATCCTTGATGGCTAAAATTGATGTTTTATGTTCCTCAGAAAATAGCTCTGATTCAAATAATTTTTCTAAAATAGAAAAATATTTAACTAAGGATTGAACTGTAGAGACAATATTGCTCTCGGCAAGTGTGTCATGGTCTAGATCTGGGTCTAGTTTAGGTAGGGTGAGCATGCTATCTAGAAGCTGTTTGTAGTTTGAGAGCTGATTGAGTGTATTGGCGAGCGCTGGCGGAGGAGCGATACCAGCTTTAAGTTTTTCGATTTCTTGGGTTTCGGCTGCAATAAGCGGCGCAGCAGAGTCAAGTAGTGCAAGGACTTGCTCTTTGGTGACGGAAGGGTTATCTAGCAAATGGCTTAGGCTTATGCCAAAAGGCTGGAAAGCAGGAAGGTTAGAAATCGAAGCAACAAGTGGTGCTAGATTAGAAGTAGAAAAACTAGGAGTAGGAATGGGATCAGTAGCAAGTGGAGTAGGAGCAGTGGTAGGAATGGGATCAGTAGCAAGTGGAGTAGGAGCAGTGGTAGGAATAGGATCGGTAGCGAGTGGAGTAGGTGTAGGGTTTGGAATAGGAGCTGGGGTAACTGGAGTAGGTATAGAAATCAAAGTAGAATCAGAGGGCGGCTGAGTAGGTGGTGTGTCAGTCGTTGTAGAAGTAGGTGAGGTATCTGTGGTGGGTAAAGGGTTAGAAGAAAATAAAAATTTAAGTTTAGCGAAAAATTGTCCCATAAGAAACTCCTTCCTAAGAATATAAAATGTGCAATACTAGTATATGCCTTAGGTGTAATTTCTGTGCAAAAATAAGCACAAAAAATAACAGATTACATATAATAATAATGAGAGTTTGATGGCAAGGACGTGATTGAAATGGGGATGCCGCAAATACCAGATGGAAAAAATAGGCCCAATTTTGAGGAGACAATTATTGATCTTTTAGAGTCTGTTGCATTAGAAGAGATGGCATTGGCCCATATGATGAATGCGGAGGGAGAGAAGATGCAAGAGCTTGTTAGGCAGTTTCGGTGTATGGACATTTGTTTTTGTGAAATGGAGGATGCAAGCAAAAATATGCAGCACATGGTGAGTTCTATGATTATGAAAGAATGGCTCCTAATGAGTAAGCTGCATACGATTATAGAGGTGAAAGAGACGATGCAAGGGCCTAGTGAACGTCAGGGTCATTGTAAAGAGCACAAAAAGGAAATTTGTGAACCGCCCAAAGAGCAAGAGACATGTGGGTGTTATAGTCCGAAGAACTATAGAGATTGTGAGCCTAAGAAAGAAAAACTTAACTATTACTGTAGACAGGAGTGAGTATTTACAATCACTCTAGAATAGTTTAAAGTATAGGTATAAAGGAGTGATAATGTGTTAGAACTAGAACAGTTAAGAACAAGCTTAGAACCATACAGGGTGAAAGTGACAGAGATGGGGAACTCTCTTTGACATCCCTAGACTGGTTGATCAAATAGAACTTTTAGAGGAACAAACAAGCCATGGTGAGTTTTGGAATGATATGGATAAAGCTCAAGGTGTGCTTCAAAAGCTTAAGGGCTACAAAGAACGTGTGGCAGAGTATGAGAAGTTATGCACAAGTTTTGAAGATGTGCAGACACTGATTGAAATGGGTATCGAAGAAGAGGATGTTGACCTTGTGGTAGAGGCCAAGGAAGAAGCAGAGCGTTTTACAAGCCAATATGAAGAGATGCGTATTGCAACACTATTAGATGGTGAGTATGATAGTAATAATGCCATTCTGTCATTACATGCAGGTGCAGGTGGTACAGAGGCTTGTGACTGGGTGAGTATGCTCTATCGTATGTATAATAGATGGGCTGAGCGCAAAGGCTATAAGATTGAGGTGCTTGATTACTTAGATGGTGATGAGGCAGGGATCAAATCTGTAACGATTCAGCTTACAGGAGAGAATGCTTATGGTTACC
>JBOFEH010000164.1:0-10589 GCA_051647765.1 Cellulosilyticaceae bacterium
CACGGCCTCCAGAGTCACAATCTGGCGCTCTAACCAACTGAGCTATCCCCACCATATACAATGACCCATAGGAGAATCGAACTCCTGTTACCGCCGTGAAAGGGCGGTGTCTTAACCGCTTGACCAATGGGCCTTACTTATCTGCCGTGCGTCTCTCGCATCGGCTACTTGTATAATATAGCATAGTAATTGACGTATGTAAATACCTTTTTTACATTTTTTATTTATTTTGTAGAGTCATGTTAAATATCCCCCAATATCTCTCCTATTATACATTCTTTCTCTTATCATGCCATTTTACTCCCCCACCTATTTGTAATCTAGAATTATGTTATAATAATGAAAGTTCATTCAAGGGAGGAATATCATGTCACAACAAGTCATTTTTGATAGGCTCAATCAATTAGGTATTCATTATACAGCTATTACACATCCCCCTGTCTATACAGTCGCTGAAGCGAAAGCGCTCTGTAATTTAGATGGGCATGGATGCAAAAACTTATTTCTGTATGATAAAAAAGTACACCACTACTATTTAGTTGTCATGGAAGAAAGCAAGAAAGCTCATACCAATACGATTCGTAAACAAATCAAATCCTCTAGTATTAGTTTTGGAAGCGAAGAAGATTTACTGAGACTATTAGGGACAACCCCTGGTTCTGTGAGCCCTCTAGGTATTCTTCATGATACGGACCATCACATTACAATTCTCATTGATGAAGATCTCCCTAATTGCGATAAAGTGTGCTTCCATCCTAACGACAATACCGCCACACTTGCTATCACTTATACCGACCTGATCAAGTACTTAGAGTATCACCAAGCACCTTACCAATTTGTCAGTGTTGTCAAACCGGAATAATCCTTACACGCACAAAAGCGATTAACTTAGAATGAGCCTAAGTTAATCGCTTTTCATTTCATTAGTTTACTGTTACTGTCACTTCATTTGATGTACTTGCCCCTGCTCCATTGATAAGCTCAACATAGTAGGTATAAGTACCTGGTGCTTTACCAGAGAAGTTTACAGAACCACTTTGTGCACTTTGGCCATTTGCTGATAATGATGCTGAATGAACTTGTGCGCCGTTTTCATAAAGTTTCCACTCTGTTCCATTCTCACCCCACCACATATTAAATGTAATGCTGTAGTTAGGAAGGTTGTTCCAGTTGTTATGTGCTACAACTGGTGTTGCTGGTGCTGCTGCTGGTGTACCACCGCCACCACCACTGGTAGAAGCTTGTGTTACATTTACTGTAATTTTGTTTGAAGTGGATACGCCGCCTTTATTCACAAGCTCTACATAGTACTCATAAGCACCATTTGCTGTTTGTGTAATTTGGTAAGTACCATTTTGGGCTGCCGGTGTCTTATCTGCAAGACTTGCTGAGTGGATGAGGCTACCATTTTCATAGAGTTTCCACTCTGTTCCGTTTTGACCATAGTACATGTCAAATCCAATAGTGTATGTGGCTTCACCATTCCATCTATCTTGTTTAATTTGAGGTGTTCCTGGTTTGTTAGTTGGTTCTGGTGGTGTTACTTTTTCTACCACAACAGTAACTGTACTACTTACTGCTGTTCCTGCTGCATTAGATACCTCTAATTGATACTGGTATGTTCCTGCTGCTTTGTTTGTAAAGCTTTGGTTAACAGCTGTTGTACTTGTTGCTGTTGGATTAACTGATCCTGTTTTGATAGCTGTACCATTTTCGTACAAAGTGTAGCTTGTTGCAGCACTTTGTGCTGGTACACTACCACTTACTGAATAGCTTCCCTCTGTGACAGCTGTTGCACTAAGTGAAGGTTGTTTTGGCATTGCTACCGCTGCTTCTTTGACTGTAACACTTACTGTATTACTATCCATTGCCCCTTGTGGCCCTGTAAGTTTTACTTGATAACTATAAGTGCCTTTTGCATCTTTAGTCACAGGAATTGTAAAGTTGTTTGCTGCTGCTGTTACAGCACCTGTTTTAATAGATGCACCATTCTCTAATACAGTGTAGCTTGCTGCCATACTATTTGCGGGGATTGCTACACTTACTGTATAAGCTTCTTTAGCTTCAACTTCTGATTTGTTAACACTTACTGTTGCAGCTAATGGTTTACCTTCTTCATTGACCTTAACTGTTACAGTATTACTATCTACATTACCTTGTGGCCCTGTGAGTTTAACTTGATAACTATAAGTGCCTTTTGCATCTTTTTTCACTAGAATTGTGAAGTTATTTGCTGCTGCTGTTACAGCACCAGATTTGATTGCTGCACCATTTTCCAATACAGTATAGGCTGCTGCCATACTATTAGCTGGGATAGCTACACTTACTGTATACGTATCTTTTGCTACAACCTCTGTCTTATCAACACTTACAGTTGCTGCAAGTGGTTTAACCTCATCCACATCAACAGAGACCATATTTCCTGTTGTCTCACCTTTTTCATTAATAAGTTTTGCAGTATATTGATAGCTTCCTTTAACTGTCTTTTTGACTGGTATTTCTACAGTTAAAGCTTCTTGTGTTACTGCTCCTGAACGAATAACTTGTGTGCCTTCTAACACTTGATAACTTCTACCAAAGCTATTACCTGGCACCTCTAACTTAATTGTATACTCCTCACCAAGAACTACTTTTTGTTTATTGGTACTTACTTGTGGGAATAAAGGTTTCCCAAGCTCAATAACTTTAACTCCTACTAAATTACTATCTACCATGCCATTTTGAGCATTTACTAATCTTACTTTGTAAGTAAAGTTTCCTGCTGTAGGTTTTGTTACTGGCATTGTAAAGTTTTGAGCTGCTGCTGTTACAGCACCTTCTCTAATCACGTTATTATCTTCTAACACTTGGTATTTTACTGCACCACTATTAGCTGGGATATTAACAGAGAGATTATACGTTTCTTTTTCGAATACCTGTGGCTTATCGACACCAATTCTAGCTGCAATTGGTTTTGGTACTGCATTTTCTTTGACATGTGATCTTGGTGTACAACCATTAAAGGTTACATTACGAATATCAGAGAAAGCAAGTGTAATAGAACCCTCTAACTTAGCAGTTGCACCTGCTGCAATATTATTCCATGCACCTGACGTAATGGTGACTCTATTAAACTCCCCTGCATCTTTAACTGTTGCATTACCAGACCATGAACCACCATATACTGCTGATTTTGGAAGGTCAAATCCAACTGTCCAACCACCTTTAATTTCAGCGCCTGTATTATTCTTAACCATGATATTGTAAACATAGTTTGGATGGTCGTATTTACCTGTGAAATCAAGATCTACCTCAACAATAGGTTCAATGATTGGGTCATCAGGTGATTTCTTAGATGCTCCAATCTTATCAAATCCTTCACTGAGACGTTTTGTTAATGTGTCCCCATAAGTGTACTTACCTTCATTAACATTTGTTGAACCTGGTACATAATTTGGATTTGGGCCATAATCCCCGTTCATTACCCAAATCAAAGCACCACCTAAATTCTTATCATTTATGTATTTGACACGCTCATCGATAGATTGCTCATCTTCATATGATAAGAATACTTTTTCTTTATCTTGCCATACATAAGGGACTTTTCCTGTATTATCCCAGTAACGATTAAAGTTAGCATCTTCCTCTAAGAGGTTTTTAACATGCCACAATGGGTTAGCACCAGCTGGATCTTTTTGCCCATCTTTATTATCATCATCACCCCAGATATTGTATTTCCCTGTTGCTGGTGTTTTACTGGTTCCATGTAATCCATTTGTACCCCCTTGAACATTCTCCCATCCACGTGTGTAGTATGGAATACCCATCAAGATTTTTTCTGATGGCAATGCCCCTCTATAGTACCTATATGCCCAGTCCATACAAAGCGTTGGCATCTTCATGTTTGCCGTCTCTTTATCCGCAGGATCTGGATAGATATTTGCTAAGTTCTCAACGAACTCATTCCATCCACCATGGAAGTCATAAGACATAACACTTAAGAAATCTAGATTATCCACAAAGTCATGTGATGACATGCCACCCAATACCCATGAAGAAGCTGTTACTGCTGCTGTAAGGTAATAATATTTACCATCTTGTTTGGCTGCTTCATCAAGTTTATCTCTTAATACCTCCATCATAACATTATAACGCTCATTAAGTTTTGCTCTTCTTGGCTCTGATAAGTCTGCATCATCTGGATTACCACAAGTACCTGTTGCAGATGGGTATTCAAAGTCGATATCAATCCCGTCAAAACCATATTGTCTAATAAAATCTACACAAGAATTTGCAAAGGTCTCAATGCCTGCATCTGTATCAAGCATTGTGTAGAATCCTCTAGAACCAGCCCATCCACCTACAGACATCAGAAGTGTGACATCCGGATATTGTTTTTTCATCACTTGCATCAGATTGAAATGCCCTTTGTAAGGTAATGTCGGATCTAGTTTTACTTCTTTTCCTTTGTGCATAATTGTACGGTCAGAGAAATCTTCTTCAATTGCTGCTTTTTTGTCCCCAAATGTAATTTTGTTAGTTGCTGGATCTACCATCCCAAAAGAATATTGGATATGGGTGAGATAATCCCATTGCAAATCCGTAACCATATAGTACCCCTGCTCTTCGATGGCATATGCCCACTCAGGAAAATACCCTACTATTTTTCTCTCTAGTTGTTTTTCCTCACTGAGTTCAATCCTTGGTGTTTCCGCTGCATATACATTTACACCAGCTACACCCAAGTTACTCGCTGCCATTAAAAATGCTACTGTCGATGTCACTACTTTTCTTAAAGTACGCTTCATCTTTATACCTCCTCTTTTAATATACTTACGTACTAATTGTAGCATTTTTCTGAATTTTTAAAACTACTTTTTTAATGTATTGGAATTTTCTTCTATATTATCTAGTTTTTTATGCTGTCTTTTGTTTATTTACACAACAATTACTCAACATTACTCTTTTAATATTATATATTATATTTTCTTTGAACGTATTCTACATTAGCCGTGTGCATCAATACACGCTCTTTTGTAATTTTGCCTTGCTTAAATAACTCTACAAGACTCATATCCATCGTCTTCATTCCCTCATGCACACTACTTTGAATCATAGCCTCAATCTGATGTGTCTTCCCATCTCTAATCAAATTTCGGATAGCCTGGTTCACTAAAAGGATCTCAAATGCAGGCATAACCCCTCCATCACTAGTTGGAATCAGCTGTTGACAAACCACTGCCTGTAATACCATAGACAACTGTATTCTAATCTGCTGTTGCTGATTTGCCGGAAATCCATCAATAATCCGATCAATGGTATTTGCTGCCCCTAACGTATGTAGTGTTGATAATACCATTTGCCCTGTCTCGGCTGCAGTTAATGCAATCTGCATGGTCTCATAATCTCTCATTTCCCCAAGTAAAATCACATCAGGTGCCTCTCTCAGCACTGCCTTTAGCCCTCTCATATAACTTGCTGTATCAATATCTATCTCTCTCTGACTCACTATACTCTGCCCATGTTTATGTATGAATTCTATAGGATCTTCTAATGTGACAATATGTCCTTGTTTTGTATGATTAATCTTGTCAATCATACATGCTAGTGTCGTTGATTTTCCACTTCCTGCTGGCCCTGTTACCAGAATCAAACCTTTTGTTTTTTGCGCAAGATTAATGATTGTCTCAGGAATATGCATCTGCGCAGGATTAGGCAATTCAAATTTTACAACACGTATAACTGCTGCCATAGAATTACGCTGCCTATAGGCATTCACTCTAAACCTACCTTTTTTAGTAATTGAAAAAGAAAAATCATCATCTCCCGTTGTTAGATATGAATCAATTTCTCTCTCTGCCGTTTTATAAATTTCTCTTATAAGCTGCTCTGTCTGGTGGGGCTGCAATACCTCTTCTGTTTGTCTTTTCATCTGCCCATATTGTTTAAATACGATTGGCATCCCTGCTACTACAAATACATCTGATACTTGAGCTGTAATAGCTGACTCTAATAATTGCTCAATATTCATTGCCTAACTCCTCTCTTATCTATCTATGACATCTTCAAATTGAGGTTCTCCTACTTCAATCTCCATATTGTTTTTCACATGCCACTCTAGTATTTGGTAGCCATTGTCCTCTTCTTCTGAAAATAAAATCACAACATCTAATACCTGCTCATCGGTTATCGGTACGGTATATGTCTTATACCGATCTGTGGATATATCTTCTCCCAACACATAATTCTGATGTATCGTTGCAAGTAACTCCCCTGCTTCTTCCTCTGCTTTATAATAAGCTTTAATATACTCCCCGTTTTTTTTGCTTAATTTATAATCTGCTCTTGCAGACATAAACCCCAATACCCCTAACACAGTCAACACAACCAGTACAAAAATTACCACTATTGATAAAAACCCTACACCGCTACTCTCCCTTGGTTCAATTTTCATATTGATAAGTCCCCGTTTCTATCTGGTAAACAACTTCATCTGTATGCCGGTTTTTGATTTTGACATCATAATACATCATATATCCAGTTACTGTTTGCTCCACTTTTTTTTCTACCTCACAAATAAGCACATTACTACTAAATGAGTCGATTTCCTTGTTATTTTTAAGTGCTTCAATCACATTTTGTCCATAAATGACTGCCTCATTAAGTTGCCTTGTTTGATTTCTCATATATTCTGTTCTAATAAAAATAGATAAAATAGTTGTACTTGCTATAGCAAAAACAAGAATCATTATACCCGCTTCAATAAGAACTAATCTTCCATTTGAGTAACTCCTTTGTCTCATCTCATCCCACCTGCTCGCAAACCTAATATCACCTTTTGCTCTTTCCCACTTAATGTCACTAACTCTACTTCCAATACACCTTCACCCATCTTAAAGGTTATATCCTGAATAGCTAATAGTTCTACTCCCCAGTCTAATGCTACTTCATCCCCTTGCTGGATATATAATTCTCTAAGCATCCCCTCATATTCATAGATCCATGTATCATATATTTGTTCTCCTATCACTTCTGATAACACCAATATATCTTTTCCCTCTTGCTTAATCACTTGAATGGCACCATATGTATCATTTTGCCTAACCTTATTACTAATATATGATACAGGTGTTCTTATATCAAAATGTTCCTTTGCCTCTTGATTAATTTGCATATATTGATCTGCACCTAACATGACTAATATGCAAGAACATGTTGAAAAAAGCAAAAAAATACAGAGTATGCACATACGTTCAATGTATCTTCCCAATATCTCACCCCTTTTAATCCTTAGCAATAACCCTAATATTCGGCATAATATTCGGTGCTATACTTTCATAAAAAACGATATATTTTTCCTCATTAATCTGCACGCCATAATGTGTCTTAATATACTCTATATCGCTAGGATATGCCCCCTCAATCGCATAACATTGAATCAATGCTCTACTCACTGCTTCTTCTAACATTTTTTGCTGCTCTGTTGTATTATTCTCATTGATTCCGTTAAATGCTACTATACTTATTATTAACGCCGTTATTATGACAATAACTCTTCTTTTTTTCATAACGCCCCCTACCCAATAGACGACATAATACTCATTAGTGGAAACATCACAGAAATTAAAACTCCACCTATCAAACCAGAAAATAAAATAACAAATGAAGGCTCTATCCGACTAATCCACTTATCCGTCCATTTAATATATTCTTCCTCATACATCTTAGCAACCCTAGCCATAGCTTCATCTATACTACCTGCTTTATATGCTATTATCAAAAGTCTCATCTGCCACTTACCCATGACCTCTTTTGAACACATTGTCTCAATTAATGAATGTTTATCTTGGGCATCCTCAATACAAGATTTAAGAAGTGTCACAATCTTTTTGTTATTGACTACCCCTATAGACTGTTCAAATGATTCGTCAAAACTTACGCCACTCGACAACATCAGTGTCATAGCTGATGCAAACTGTGCCATAGCAATTTTCCTAGGCTCTTGTAGTGTTATTTTTTCTAATCTAAACAATACATATATACCCATACCAATTACCACTAGCCCTAACATAAGCCAGATTAAATTATCTCCCAAAAGCATTCCTACCTCTAATAATCTGGTTGCAAATTGAGACATTTCACTCCCTAGCCCCAAGAAAATCTGATTAAATATAGGCAGCACCTTAATGACAATAATGCCAAATACCCCTAAAAATAATCCTAGTAAAATGAGTGGCTGAACAACTGCCTGCCTAAGTCGTTCCTTTAATATATACTCACTTTCATAATACCCCGCTAGTCCTTCTAATACCTCTTCTAGTTTACCTGACTCAAAACCTATTTGTAACATGGCTACGATATGTTTTGGAAATATCTCCACTGTACCAAGTGCTTCATCCAAAGGCTTAAACGCCATTAACTCTTTCTCTAATAGCTCTACCTTAACACCCAATCTTGCATCTTCTATCCCTTCTTTGACTAACCCTATCCCTTCTTCTAACATCATCCCCGATTTGAGTATGATTGCTAACTGCTTACAAAATAGACTCAGTTCTATTGGTGAAACCCTTCTAGCTTTCATCTACTCCCTCACCTCTTCCTTCTCTAATAAACTCCCTCTAACAATTAAACGATGCGTTGCTCTTACTATTGGCTCACAAGTAATTAATGTAACAATTCGTCTATCTTCTACAGGGTCTATTACCCATACTTCCTGTGGCTCTACTATCCTAATCTCATCTACTCTATACGTCCACTCCTGATCATATCTCGAAATAATAATGTCATCACCTAATACTACCTCGTTTAACCTATTGAAGAATCGTCCAAAAGTATAGCTTCTATGCCCAGCGATTGCACAATTCCCTATCTCTCCAGGTAATCCCGTTCCTACAATATGACCTGCACCAAGTTTCAGTTGCTCCTTTCCATCTCCTTCTATGATTGGTATCTCTACATCTATAGCCGGTATCTTAATAATACCAATCATATCCCCTAATTCCATCTCCTCAAAAATAAGGGGACTGGATATACCTTCTACCGGAATACCTACATCTTCACTAATAGTCGTCCGGTCAGAGTGTTGCACCTCAATACTTTTATAGATACTCACCATCTTTTTCTGCTGATATTCAACATAACTATTCCCCACAAATGTAGTTAACAACACAAGAATTCCTATAACAATCAATAACTTCCCTAATTTTTGCATTTTCTCCCCCAATGTCCTCTTTTTACCTTGTAGGAAAGTACTACTGCGAAGTATTTCTCTACTGCACGGACCAATACGTGACCTTTGGTCGCTATTGTCTCTTGTAGGAAAGTGCCCCTGCGAAGCATTTCACTACTACGCGGACCAATACGTGCACTAAGGGCACTTTTGTCCTATTATGCTAAAATAAAAGGTCAATAGAAGAAGTTTATTCTTTATTGACCCTTTTCTAGTTATTATTTTTTTCTAGTAAATGTAACAGCAATATACATACCTTCTTTTAATACTCATACACCTTTTGATAATCCTTCGTACTTTTTACTTTCTTAACCTTAGGATTTTTTTTAATCACTTGTAAATCATAAGTGGTATCAATGATTTGCCATGACTGGGTTTTAGCATCATACATTTCATTCCATGCATGGTATCCTTCTGCATTAGATGAATAACCTTTGACTAACTTACAGGGTATCCCCTGACTTCTTAGCATTGCTGCATATAATGAAGAAAAATCATAGCATATGCCTGTCTTTACTTTAAAAGTAGCATCTATTATGGGTAAATATGTTGTAGGCAAAGTTGCAAGTTTATCATAATCATACTTATACTGATAAATCATATTCTCGTATAAAGTTTGAGTCTTTTGTCCCTTATCTGTGCTGTTCTGGGTTAACTTTATAGCATTTTTGATTGCTTGAGAGTCCGTTGACCAATTAACATTTTGAACTGAATTTAGATAAACATCTGTTTGACTATCCATTTTGACATCTATCGTCTGTGATTCCACTACTCTATACTTAGTTCCCTCTGTATTCTCTAATACAGTTAGTTTATATTTACCATTTCCAAGTTGTAGTGGAAAACTTTCTTTTTCTCCTTTTCTTATTAAATCATACGTGTATTTCTGTTTATCTTTTTCTACCATTAATTTTGCTCTTTTCGCTGTATCCCCTTTGTAACTCACATGGATAATCCCTCTATTACTTTGTGAACTATCTAGCCATGATTTTTCCTCAGCAACTACCAACGTTGTAAATAAAAAGAATATCGTCAAAATTAATATACCTCTAATTTGTAATCGCTTCATACTCTATCCCCTTTTGAGCCTATATTAAATATTATATCATAAAACAAATATTTTTTTATAACAAAAAAGACATCTCCATTGAGATGTCTTAAAATAATAAGCGCGAGACGGGGATCGAACCCGCGACCCTCTCCTTGGCAAGGAGATGCTCTACCGCTGAGCCACTCACGCATAAATTTGGCAGCCACCTACTTTCCCGGTCCGTCTCCAGACAAGTATCATCGGCCGACTAGGTCTTAACCTACGTGTTCGGTATGGGAACGGGTGTGTCCCCTAGTCGCATCGCCACCAAAAATTGTTTGTATATAGTTG
>JBOFEH010000165.1:0-3642 GCA_051647765.1 Cellulosilyticaceae bacterium
TTTGACTCATCATCTTTAAACCTCCTTTGCACTTTTAACTTGTAAACACTATAAGCTGCGATTCCTTTTAACATACTAGAAGCTGCAATACTCCACCACACACCATTGATTCCCCATACTTGTATAAACAAGAAAGCCATCGGTATACGCAGTACTGTAAAAATCACACTGATTGATGCTGGGATCTTAGGTTTACCAATCCCTGTAAAGAGTCCATTACTAATCATCTCTGCCGCACCAAATACCTGAGCTAAGGCAATAATTCTCAGATAGCTACTCGCGATCTCGATCGCACTAGGTTCACTCACGAATAGACTCACAATCCACTCAGGGACTGCCAAGAAAATCGCTGTCATGACCAAAGCATATAGCCCCCCTATGCCTAAAGCCGTTTGATACCCTTTGTGAATACGCTCATACTTCTTGGCTCCAAAGTTCTGACCTGTAAAACTTGCTACCGCTCCATTGAGTCCCCCAATGACCATATACGTGATGGCTTCTACCTGTAAACCAATCTTCTGTGCTGCAATGGCATCTGACCCAAACTGAGCAATCATCCTTGCCAGTACAATATTAACTAACGTGAATAAAATCCTTTGAAAAGCCATCGGTAGGCCTAATCGTATAATTTCTTTGACTTTTTCCTGCTGAATACCAATCTTTCTATCATAAGCCAAGAGTTTTTTACCTTTGATTAGGAAGATTAAGAACATCACGATATTCGCAACTAATGTTGCTACAGCAGCTCCAAGCACACCCATATGACAGCCATAAATAAGTATCGGGTCCAAAATAATGTTGATAATAATCCCTATTGCACTAATCTTTAATCCTTCTTTATTGTTCCCAAAACTACCGAGCAATCTGGTAAAAAGCAAATTGAAGAAAGCAAAAAACATCATCGGTCCACTATAAGCTAGATAAAGATAGGCATCTTTTTCTACTACTGCATTTTCTAACTTTAAAAACCCAATAAAACTTTTGCCTGCCAAAATCAAGACTAAAGCATAAATAACTCCTAGTACTATATTAATCCCCAAACTGGCATTAATATAAGCTTTCGTCTCCCGCTCATCCTGCTTGCCTACAGCATGAGAAACTTTGATGCCTCCACCAATGACTACCATCGCATTGATCGCATAGCCTAATCCAATAAAGAAGCTTGAAGATCCAATACTCGCTACAGCATCTGTCCCTAATCGTCCCACCCATAGCATATCAATCAAATTATAGGCAAACTGCAAAAGTGAGCCACCCATAATCGGTAGCGCAAGTGCTGTTAATACCTTTAATACATTGCCTTGTGTTAAATCTATTTTTTTCATCTATTACGCCTCATCTCTCCTAGCATTTTTTTATATTTATCCGCTATTGTTAGTATTTCGTTATATACAGATATACACATCTCCCTCATAGAATAACCTTAACATAGATAACTGTCAATATGTTGTTTTATAGCGAATAACCTCTACTTTTCTCTAGGATTCATCTTTTTATACTTTGTGATTTAATCACATGCACTTTAACTTATTTTTTCTCAATAAGTCATTTAGATGGCATCCCATTACCTAAGAAAATTTTTTTAAAATAAAAAAAGTAGAAAGGAATCCTTTCTACTTTTTTACTTTATTGAATTAGTTCCCAAGACTCATCGCTGCCTGGTCTAGAAGTAGTCCACCATTTCGCTTTGTAGACATTGCCATTATATACAATATGTTCTCCGCCTACGCAAACAAGTCCTTCATACCACTCTATGCTACCATCTTCATTTGGTTTTACTACTTTTTCCCAAGCATCTGAAGCATCCGGCGTTCCACCTTGTGTCCACCATTTCGCTTTGTACTCTTGTCCTTTGTAGATTACGATTTCTCCACCATAATAAATCATAGTTGGATCATAAGTATCTCCTTCAACTGAAACCTCTTGAACTGTGATCGTTCTTACTTTAACTGTCGTTTCATTTTCACTGTCTGTTACTGAATACGTTAAAGTATACTTACCAGCTTGGGTTGTATCTACTTCACCTGATACTTCAAGCTGAGCTGTCAGATCTCCATCTTCTTGATCTGTAGCTGTCACACCTGCTAATGCATCAAAGTCTTCTCCAACTTTGATTGTCTTATCCTCTGCGCCATAGATCACTGGTGCTTGATTTGGCTCTGGCTCTACGCTATCTTCTTTAACTGTGATTGTAATCGTTTGAGTCGTCATTAATCCTTCACTATCTGTTACTGAGTAAGTTAAGCTGTACTCTCCAGGTGTGGTCGTATCGACGCTGCCTGTCACTTCAATCTGAGCTGTCAGATCACCATCTTCTTTGTCTGCTGCTGTAATACCTGCTAAAGCATCAAATGCTTCTCCTACATTGATTGTTTGGTCTTTTGCACCATAGATTACTGGCGCTTCATTTGGTTCTGGCACGACTTCTTTCACTGTGACTGTGATTGTCTGTGTCGTCGTTAGACCTTCACCATCTGTTACTGAATACGTTAAAGTGTACTCACCTGGTGTAGTTATATCTACTTCACCTATTACTTCAATGTGTGCTGTCAGGTCACCATCTTCTTTATCTGTCGCTGTGATTCCTGCTAAGGCATCAAACGCTTCACCTACATTAATCGTTTGATTCGCTACGCCACTTAATACTGGTGCTTGATTGCCTTGTGGTGCATCTTGTCCTAATGGATTTAGTCCATTGAATCTGACATTTCTAACACCTGAGAAACATAACCCGATCATTCCTTGAAGGTTAGTTGATGCTCCTGGTGCAAGATTTTGCCATCCTGGAGATTGGATGGTGATAGTGGTAAAGTCTCCATTATCTTTTTCTGTCACTTGTCCACCCCAAGCTGATTTGAACTGCGCTGACTTAGGTAGATCAAATGAAAGTTCCCATCCACCTTTGATTTCTTCTTCTGTATAGTTCGTTACTTTAAAGTCATAAGTGTAGTTTGGATGATCATAATTGCCTGTTAACTCTACATCTACTGCAATCGGAGCGATTCCTTCATTGTCTTCAGGAGTCTTCTCATTTGGTCCCATTGTTTTTAAGCCATTTGAAAATCTTTTTGTTAAGGTATCACCAAATGTGTATTTACCTTCGTTTAGCTCTGTTGAACCTTCTACGTAGTTTGGATTGAGGTCATAGTCTCCATCCATCGTCCAAATTAACGCGCCACCTAAGTTATTTTCTTCTATGTACTTTAAGCGCTCATCGATAGATTGCTCATTTTCAAAAGTTAAAAATACTTTTTCATTATTGTTCCAAAGGTATGGCACCTTACCAACATTATCCCAATGTACTTTGAGGTTTGAATCTTGTTCCATAAGATTCATCGCATGCCATAGGTTATTTACTCCTGCTGGGATTTGGTTGCCATTTTCATCTAAGTCACCTAATGTGTTGTACTTTCCTGTAGCTGGTGTGTTACTTGTTCCGTTTAATCCTGTTCCTGATGGACCTGGTTGAACATTTTCCCATCCTCTTGTGTAGTAGGGTACCCCCATAAGGATTTTTTCTGAAGGTAATATCCCTTGGAAATAGTTTACAGCCCAGTCTGCCCCTAATACTGGCATGATGAGTCCTGCTGTTTCTTTATCTTCTGGGTCTGGATAGATGTTGGCTTGGTTCCCAACGAATTG
>JBOFEH010000166.1:0-7170 GCA_051647765.1 Cellulosilyticaceae bacterium
TTTTTGTTGCCCATCTTGGGTAACCATTGCTGTATTAGTTACTACACTATTCCCTAGAAATTGTACAATCCCCCGTATCAATACAGTCACTGAGGCTCCCGCTGCTAAGCTTGCGATCTGGTAACTGCCCTCCCATGGATACCAATTTTGAGTACCCGCTAAGGCATACGTAGGATTTTGAATCTCTAGTGGTAGGGTATCTGTCAAGTCAATATTTTGAAGTGCTATACTTCCTGCATTAGTAATTGTAATTTCATAAATTAAAGTTTCTCCAGCATTCAGTACAGTTGCTGAGGCTTGTTTTTGTATTTGTAAGCTATCTACACCACAGTTTACCAGCTGTACATTAAAACTAATCGTATTTCCCGCTGCCCCCACATTTTGAATAACAATCCCACTATCTGTCCCATCGGATAAGAAAAGCGGATTAGATGGACCACCTATAGTAGTTCTTCCTATATCACTTGTCAAATAAGCATTATTTAGATTTCCATCACTTGTAGGTGTTCCCCCTGGTCTAAAAAGATAGACTTCGTCTGGTGGTCCCTGCGCATTCCCTTGTCCATCCACTGCCGTATTGATTCGATAGACTAATAATCCTGATCCTGGAAGTGTACTATCCATATTCACTTCTTTTTTTCTATATTCTAGCACAAAATACTCTGTTGTAGCATATGGTGTATTAATGCGCCATACATTATTGTTTGCTAACGTTAATGGATTGAGTGTATAGTCACCACATGCTGTAATTACTGGAAGAGACTGAATCCACTTTCCATATCTGTACTTAGTATATGCATTATTATTTTGTGGTGGATTAGTAGTGATATCCATGATATCCCATACGCCTACAGGATCAAGTCCATCAAAGCTGTAATGATAGAGATCTGGATAGCCTAATGTGTGAAGCATTTCATGACATAATACACCTACACTTAGGAAGTCTGATAGTTGAAAGTTATAATTCCAGGCTCTTGCTCCCTGCAATAAAACAGTCTGCTCAAATAACACCCACTGGTGTGGCCATAGTATATCTGACCATCCCTCTGGCATACCTTTCACAATTAATACAATACTATCCACCAAGCCATCACCATTACTGTCGACACTATAGGGTTGTGCATCAATTACCGGCTTAGCAAAAAGAATTGCATCACTGACCAAAGTCTGTTCCCTTGAGGTTCTTTCTGCCTCTGTCTGATAACCGATTGGATTAGTCAGACTATAAGGTCTATAATAATCCCTCACTTGACTGGCTTCATAAGATATAATTGTATCCCCATTTCCCTGGATAAAGAAATGAGAAGATACTGTAAGCTGATTATAGGATGTAGCTTGAAAATAATTATAGACTGAATTATAATTCGTACTATTATTATTAAACATATTATCGTAGGTACTTAAAGGCGTCGCATACTCCGTTTCACCTTGAAATCGAACAAAGATAACAAGATTATTGATTGTCCCAGTCGTAGGACTAAGGGCACTTCCAGCAGTATCTTGTGCATTTATTAATCCCTTCTGTGATGACAAGGCTTCTACCTTATAGCCGCTTAACTTCCCCATTAGATAATCCCTAATATCTTTCACCTTAACTATAAATGGATATTTGTATTTCAATGCGCTATCATCCATCATTTCTGCCGTTACAATTAACTCCGATGGTTCTAGACTACCATTTTTATATTGTGCATAGGTATAATTTCCACTATTTTCATCTTTAATAATCATATAACCATGACTATCATGTAGCCAATTGAAGTATTCATCTCCACTTGCAAAGCACTGCAATATTTCTCCTGATGGTTGATGAATCATTTGTGGTACATCAAACAGCCTCATACCTCATACCTCCTCCTTAACTCTGCCAACAAACTCCCTACTTTTTGCCTCTTTTGTTGTTTATTTCAAGCTTGTCCTATTTCTCATATTCCTTTTATTTTATCCTTACTTCATCATATGCAGCACCTTAAATTGTGTGAAAGCTTATTAAGATAAATTTACCAAAACAAAAAACGGCCCTTTATCAACTGACCGTTTTCCTTATATCTTTATTTATAATGGATTCTAATTATAATCTCTACCTTAATAGTCTCAGATTGCCCTAATTGATTAAATTTAAGCTTAATCTGATTCACTCTGGAGTCCTCCCCAAAGTGATTGGAGTAACTTATTTCCTTCACGTCTTGCTCATCTACACCTGCTGCCACAATATCTACAGCATACTCTGGTGTATGAATGACTACTTTTTCTTTGCAGATTTCTACTGGATGATGTGTCATGAATACTTCTTCTACTGTATTGGTTTTTTGATTAAACTCAAATTGGTCTGCGAGGATTAAGCAAAGCTTATTATGATCCCAAGTATAACTTCTTATATAGCCAGCTAAGCTTTCTATCTGATAAGCTTTTACTAGATCTAGTGCAAAGCAGCTTGGATTGTGAAGGTCGATCTTCTTTACAGCAGCACAAGCAGACTCCCCAGCTTTTTGTTCACATCCATTGATAATGGGTACAGAATGTCCTTGAGATGAAGCATGTAAAAATGTATAGCGATTTTCTCCAAAGAATGCCTTTGTATATTCTGGAGCACCCAAATCACAAAGTGCTGTGCTCTTCCCATAATGTAAGATGAAGTTTCCTAGATCATTATGGTTATGTGGCTCGTCATTATGCCCACCTTTTGCTGCAAAGCATACAAATTGATTGGCCTGATCATAACTTCTATCAATTAGCCACTGGCTCCCTTCAAAAAACTTTGTTCCGATATAGCCTTGATTTGTACTAAAATCATCTTTTTCAAGTGTCCAAAATACATTTCTTGAGAGGAGTGCCCACTTACTTGTATGATCTCTAAAAATATGTATAGCTTGTGAGAAGTGATATTCATCTATCCCAAAGAGCTGTTGCAATTTAGTTAATACCCCATACTCTCCATGCCACTCATCACCCGGTGCATCTGAGAAGTTAACCATATGCATGTCAGGAAACTGTAGGTAAGTAGGTAGTTTAGCTATCTGCGCTATTTGCTCATCTATTGTAAAGAGATCTAATTTCCCACAAGTTCTCTCTTTTAAAAGCTCTGCAAAATACATATAAAAACTAAATCCATACTGCCAATACCCTAGTCCCTCTGTAGTCACTCCTTCTTGATCAAATCCCAAGAGATAGCTTTGCATCGTCCCGATTACACGCAATATGATTTGTGCTAATTCATCGATATCTTGTATTTGATAAATGGCTGCGCAACCTGTAGCCCCCGCACATACAGATGCCCAGTTCATCTTTACCTCTTCCCATCCAAAGGTATAGGTTTTATAGGGGTTGATAATCCTTCTTTGAATTTCTTGCTGCAATCTATACGCTAAAAGTGGATGTATTTTATCCTTGAGCAGTGATAGTATTTCAGCAAAATAAAACCCAGATTCTGCTGAAAAAAGTGCGATCACTTGGTCAGCTGCTACACCCTTTTTTTGAATATCTGCTTCTGTCAGCGGGACATGGGCAGGCAGCTCCCATGAATAGCTATCACACCATTGCCATAATCGCTCTTGTATAGCTTGTAAATACTCCCCTTTTTCTGCCATTAGTTCCGCCATTACTAATGCATGCAACTCATTTTTACTTTTAAAGAATAACTTCTCATAACGATAGCGATTGCCAGTTTCTAAAAAATCAATAAACCCCTCAAAAGTCAGCTTAGGTGGCGCTTGATCTTTTACCTGATCTGCTAACGCTATAATATCTTTTATCATCACTTGTGTAATCGGATGTGTCTTGGCTTTGTCTCTATAGTTTCTATCTCTGATTTGTGGAAAAAGACTATACCCTTGTGCTTCCCCAAATCTTAGTGCTTCCCTTATTTCACTTATTGTTATTCCCCTCATATTTCTACTCCTTTTGCTTACTCTAGTTATTCTTTTCATTTTCTCACTTGTTGATTTAGAACTGTTTTCTACCTTTTAATTGATTCCTATAAATATCTTTTTCAAGTGGTGTAGCATGATTAATAGTTTGATAAATCCCCTTACTTTCATTATCTCCTACACATGCTGTTACTTTATAGGTAGCGGTTTCATAACTATCCCATGCTATATCATCCGTATAGGTATGCACATTGATCCCTTCTGCAATCTTTGTATAATTCGTCTCACTATTTACACTACGGTAAATGGTGTAAGTTGCATGCTGAGGACCTTCCCATGTTAATGTCAGATCATTTATCACCAAATCCTTTGGGCACTCTACTTGTACCACAGGTTCTGTGAGTTCAAAACTATAAGTCGTCATGGGTTCTGTTGGCATCGTTATTTGATTTTTATCAAAGACTTCAAAGGAGATCCCTTGGTTCTTCAGCTTTGCCTTTGAGAGATTTGGATAGTGAAGTTTTAACTGCTCCCCTTTTTTTGACAACACTTGGATTACTTTGGCTGATTTATTCTCCCATTTAATTGCTATCTCAAAAGCACCTCTTGCCGTCAGACCAGATACCTCCCCCTGTGCCCACGCATCTGGCAAGGCAGGTAGGATGTGAATAGCCTCTTCATGACTCTGTACAAGCATCTCTGCTATACCTGCTGTTGCTCCAAAATTCCCATCAATTTGAAATGGTGGATGGGTATCCCATAGATTCACCATTGTTTTATGCATAAGAAGTTCTCTTAGCAATTGATAACAACGATTGCCCTCTCCTGTTCTCGCTCTTGCATTGATACGATGTGCTAATGCCCAGCCCGTAGAGTCATCCCCGCGTTCATTAAGTGTATACTTCGCAGCATCCATCCATGCCTCTGTCTCACTATTGACCACTGTCCCAGGATAGAGTCCAATCAGCTGAGAGATATGACGGTGACGATATTCTCCTATCTCACCATAAAAATGTTCTTCTAGGTATTCCTTAATTTGTCCTGACCACCCGATTAACACAGGTTGATAGTGATCTATTTGTTCTTTTTGAGTTACTAATGTCTCTTCATCCTTTATTCCTAACTGTTCGGCTGCTTTTAACAAGTCTTTACCATTCTCATAAATCATCTGCTGGTCAAATGCACAACCTACTGTCTGATAATAAGCACCACCACTTTTATACGCTCCATTGACCATTTGCTCAGGTGAAGCTGAAAATGAAGTTAAGTAACTTGTTCCATACTGCTTGACTGTCTTAGTCAAGAACTTTGCCATCTCTAACAAGGCTGGATACGTCGTCTCTTCCAGAATCGTTTTGTCCCTTGTAAAATCATAGTACTCCCAAAACAGCTTACTGGTGAGCCCACCTGTACCAGGTCCTGAATGTCCTCCAGGTGCAGAAATGGTATAAGGATAACTTCCTGTCCCAATGGTCCAACCATTCCCCCCTTTAGGCGCTAGATTCTCTGGATTATGTACCCCAATATACTGATCTGCATAATCTCTCGCCTTTGGCAAGAAAGCTTTAAAAAAGTCCTTATAGGCTTCAAACATTTCAATTAGATTGGTATTAAATGCAGGCCAATAATTCATCTGCACATTGATATTGTGCCAGTAGCCACTTCCCCAAGGTGAGGCATCATGGCAATTCCACACCCCTTGCAAGTTAGCAGGCAAACACCCTTTTCTTGAGCAAGCAATGAGTAGGTATCTACCATATTGAAAATACAGTGCCTCCAAATAAGGGATACTCCTCTCCTGATACAGTCTCATCAATTCATCAGTCGGCTTATCTGCATCTGTTTCATCACCCAGAGTCAAACTCACACGACCAAATAAACTTTGAAAATCTAGTAGATGCTCATGTCTTAATGTTTCATACGGCTTAGATGCTTGTTGTATGATTTGTGTTACTTTGTGATGGGGATCAATAGGCTGTAATTTTTTCTTTGGATCATCCTCTCTAAAAACTTCTGGATCAAGCTGATAGTTCGTCCCTACTGCTAGTAGCATAATCACTTCATCTGCATTGGCTATACTGATGCTATCTGCTCCTGTCTGGATGGTTCCATTCGTCGATAATACCTTGACTTGTCCTTCAAAAAGTGTCTCATAGAGGTTCATTTTGCCTGTTAACGTAATCGTATCCCCTTTTGCAGTTACCTTGCCCGTCTTGCCACCCCCATCACCTGGTTTGACTGCATAATCCTTGATATAAGGAATCTCCGGTGCAATCCTAACATTCAAAGCCCCTTCCTGAGAAGCTGTCAAACGCATCACCAATACCTTATCAGGATAAGAAGCAAAATATTCTCTGCGATAATCTACCCCCTTACTTGTATAACTTACATAGGCTGTCGCTGTATCCAGGTTCAGTCCTCTTTCATAGTTTGACACCTCTTCATGATCAAAATAAAGATAGAGCTCCGCAAAATTATTTAGCCCACCTGTTTCATAATTGTTAACCAAAGAATTCTCCGTAATTTGTAAACGTTCCCGAGAGACAATTCCAAAAATATTGGCACCTAAATAACCATTACCTATCGGTAAAGACTCATTTTCCCACCCATAAGCCGAATCTTGTGCACTTTGTTTGTAAAACATTTTTAAGCTTTTCATAACTCCTCCTTGTACCATCCATTGGCTAGTATACCCTTTTAGTATATACCCTTACTGCTCTTAAGTGTACGCATTTTTCTGTTTTGAAAAATAATTCTAACTTGACTATTTTTAACAAAAAAAAAGACACCTTAATGGTGTCTCTCACGTGTTTTCTATCCTATACTGCTACCTAAAATCACCTGTCTATTAACCTTTTAGTGCGCCGATCATAACCCCTTTGACAAAGTACTTTTGTACAAATGGATAAATGCAAAGTACAGGCACACTTGCTACTACAATCACAGAGTACTTCAGTAAATCTACAAGTCCTTGTTTCTTCATCATTGCATCTACATCTTGCATCATGGTTGGATCAATATTATTCATGATTAATATACTTCTAAGTACAAGTTGTAATGGGAATAGCTTCTGATCACTTAAGTAAATCATAGCATTGAAATAACTATTCCAGTGCCCTACCCCATAGTATAATGCAAGTACAGCAAGGATAGGTGCGGATAAAGGTAGGACTACTTTAAAGAAGAATTTAATAGGTGAACAGCCATCTATCTCAGCCGCTTCACTCAATGAGTCTGGTATTGTATTTTGGATATAGGTTCTCGCAATAATCATATTCCATACAGATAACGCTACTGGCAAAAT
>JBOFEH010000167.1:0-2184 GCA_051647765.1 Cellulosilyticaceae bacterium
AAGGTTATGTAACACAAATCGGCCTTGATGAAAATGATGAAATCATCGGTTACCAATTCATTCACTTTGGTAAAATGATGGATATGATCAAAAAAGGTGTAGATGCTGCTGAAGCAATGGAAAAAGCTAAAGGTCAATACGGTAGATTCGATGATGCTGCTCGTAAAATTGACCCAAGACATGAGTAAGAAGGAGGTTTCGGAAAATGCCATTATTTGAGTCTTATGATAGAAGAATCAATCAAATTAACGCTGTATTAAATCAATACGGTATCAAAGATATTGAAGAAGCAAAAGCAATTTGTGATGAAAAAGGTGTAGACGCTTACAATCTTACAAAATCAATCCAACCTATTGCTTTCGAGAACGCTTGCTGGGCTTACGTTGTAGGTGCTGCAATCGCTATCAAAAAAGGTTGCACAAAAGCTGCTGACGCTGCTGAAGCAATCGGTATCGGTCTTCAAGCTTTCTGTATCCCAGGATCAGTTGCTGACGATCGTAAAGTAGGTATCGGTCATGGTAACCTTGGCGCGATGTTACTTAGAGAAGAAACTAAATGTTTCGCATTCTTAGCAGGTCACGAATCTTTCGCTGCTGCTGAAGGTGCTATCGGTATCGCAAGATCAGCGAACAAAGTTCGTAAAGAAGACTTAAGAGTTATCTTAAATGGTCTTGGAAAAGATGCTGCACAAATCATTTCTCGTATCAACGGATTTACATACGTTCAAACACAATTTGATTATGCAACAGGTCACGTTACAGTAGTAAAAGAGATCGCATACTCAAACGGTGAGAGAGCTAAAGTACGTTGCTACGGTTCTGATGATGTTAGAGAAGGTGTTGCAATCATGCACCTTGAGGGCGTAGATGTTTCTATTACAGGAAACTCAACTAACCCAACTCGTTTCCAACATCCAGTTGCAGGTACATACAAAAAAGAATGTCTTGAACAAGGCAAAAAATACTTCTCAGTAGCTTCTGGTGGTGGTACAGGACGTACACTTCACCCAGATAACATGGCTGCTGGTCCTGCTTCATACGGTATGACAGATACTATGGGAAGAATGCATTCAGATGCACAATTCGCAGGTTCATCATCAGTTCCAGCTCACGTTGAAATGATGGGTCTTATCGGTATGGGTAACAACCCAATGGTAGGTGCTACTGTTGCAGTAGCAGTTGCTATCGAAGAATCAGCAAACAGATAATTTGATTTATAAAAATGCTTATCCCTCACAGTAGGGATAAGCATTTTTTTGTGTGAGGTTGCCAAAATACTTATAGGTTATTGTCATTAAAGTAATGACAGACTACATAAAATATTATAAAATAATAGTAAACTATGCTATAAAAATATAAAATATGACGTATAAGGGGATGGTTCTAGTTTAAAACAACACGGGGATAGGTTGAACATAGGTTTTGGTATATTTAAAGGGGGCAACAAAATGAAAAAAGTAGGCATTAGACAAAAACTCATCTTAACCTTTTTGTTAGTGAGTATTGTACCTATTATAATCATAGGGGGACTATCTGTAACACGGGCGATAGAGACAATTCAAGATGAAGTTTCTTTTTATTCGGATAAGGTAGTAACACTTTTGGGCAAAAATGTTGACTTAATTACCCAAGAGATTGAGAAGGAATTTGTATCTTTGATTTCAGATGCAAAAGTGTCAACAGCCTTACGGGAACAGGCTAGGGGGACTGGAGATTATGAGGGACAGCAGATCGTTAAGAATGAGTTGCAACGTATTACAGGAAGTAATATTTATGTGCCAGCAGCTATGGTCGTGTCACCTCATGAGAGCACTATAGCTGGAACATTTGTAGGAGAAACAAATTTTACATGGAAGGCATTAGAAGAGGCCGGGATTATAGCAAAAGTCAAAGAAAGTAAGGGGACTTACTGGCTTAGAGGATATAAATTGGAGTCAGAGCTCCTCGTCTTTAAAGAAATCATTAATCCTCTAGATGGTACAAGTATGGGGATTGCCGTATTTAAAGTGATGTCAGTTAACTTCCAAAAGCAAATAGATTCTTTGCAATTAGAGGATCAAGAGGCGCATATTTATTTGCTAGATGAGGAAAATAAATTGCTTTTAAGTGATCATGAAGAGTTGATTGGAAAATCAATAAAAGAAGTTAGTCCAAAACTCTTTGATGAAGAAGAGGCATTTGAGTT
>JBOFEH010000168.1:0-3759 GCA_051647765.1 Cellulosilyticaceae bacterium
CCTACAATCCAGTCAAAACCCCCATCTTCTGATGCGATATACCCATCAAGACTTATTGCTAAATTTAATATGATTTTTCTGTTCATTGTGTCGAGCTCCTTTGGTGATTAATTGTATTGGTATATGTATGTATCCTTTACAGCAAAAGTTAAGTATATACTACAGGGGGATGACCTGAGAGTGATTTAATCCGGTGTTACGGCGAAGATGCGAGAGATGATTGGCATGAAAGCCTCAATAATTGGACCTATGAGTAAAATACAAAGGATTGTGCCTACGCCTACAATGCCGCCTAGAGAGAATCCAACAACACCTAAGAGGGCGTCGCATACCATACGTACTTTGCCGTAGGGTTTATGAAACTTCTCTACAAAGAAGAAATACATGAGGTCGTTCGGCGGGATGCCTAAATCAGAGTATTTGAGAATAGGGAAGCCAATGCCGACGATGATACATGCAAGTATGAAAAAGAGGACTTTGACTAAGAAAGATGCGCTAGGTATGTTGAGTGGACCGATCAGAGCGAGATTCAAATCCAGCATAAAACCGCCAAAGAGCATACAGAGAAAAGTCCCTAATTGGATACTTTTACGGTTGAAGAAAAAGAGAACAACAAGGAAGAATGCTGTGATGATGCGGTTGGCACTTCCAGGAGAGATACTTAAGGAAGAGGCCATGCCTTGGGTGAAGAGTGTGAAGGGATCAGAGCCGATATTGGCTTCTAAAAGTAGTGCGACCCCTAGGTTTAAGATGAGTAGTCCCATAAAGAACATACCCCATTTTTTGGCTAAACGAAGTAGTAGTGATTGGTTCATTCTAGACTCCTTTGAAATGTAGTAAATTGAAAGATAAGTATAATATAATTAGACATATTTAGCAATCTCACATCTTCCATTCACCGATAATAAGGGTGGTTTGTTAAGAGAAATAAATTCAGAATATTATATAGATAAACATATCTTCATTGGACACGTTTTGGGAGTATGGTAATATAAAGAGAGCAATACATAGTAGGTGTAAGGGGTGATGAGGATGTATAAGATACTTATTGTTGAAGATGATCCTATTATTACAGAGGAGATTAAGGGTTATTTGGTAAAATGGGGATATTGTGTGGAGGGAATCAAAGATTTTAGAAATGTTGTGGATGAATGTATGGCTTATGAACCGCAGTTGATTTTGATGGATATTGGATTGCCTTTTTTTAATGGCTATCACTGGTGTAGTGAGGTGCGCAGGTTTTCAAAGGTACCGATTATATTCTTATCGTCTATGAATGATGATATGAATATTGTGATGGCGATGAATATGGGAGGCGATGATTTTGTGAGCAAGCCTTTTAGACGAGAAGTGTTATTGGCAAAAATTCAGGCAATGCTTAGACGAACTTATGATTTTCAGACCCAATCATCAGTGTTGCAGTACAAGGGGATTTTTCTGAATGTATCCGAAATGAGTATCAGCTTGGGCGAGTTGAGGATAGAGCTTACAAAGAATGAACTGCGTATTATGGAGATGTTGTTTGAATATCAAGGGCAAGTGGTGACACGGGATGTTTTGATGAAAAAATTGTGGGATAGTGATTGGTTTGTAGATGACAATACGTTGAGTGTGAACATTGGACGGATCAGAAAAAAACTACAGGATATAGGAATAGGGGAGCTTATTGTCACCAAAAAAGGTGTAGGCTATGTATTAGGTGAATGAGATGATTAAGGGATGGCTAGGAAAACGAAGAGATGTTTTGGTATTGTTAGGCGTTATTTTATTGTTGGTTTGGATTGTGCCCGTGCTTTATCGGACGGATTTGAGGCCTGTATATTATAGTCTTCAGTTAATAGGATTGGTTGTTGTGGCTGGAGGGAGTTATGATTTTTACAGATTTTATAGCAAAGTCAAGGGTTTGAAAAAAGTCTATGAGGACTTAGATATAGAGCTTGAAGCCTTACCAGTGGCAGTAGGTCTAGAAGAAATAAGCTATCAACAAATCATCTATAAGTTGGAGGATTTGACGAAGCAGACCAAGAGAAGGGCCAAAAAACAAAAAACAGAAATGACAGATTACTATACTTTGTGGGCGCACCAGATCAAGGTCCCTATGACGGCCATGGATTTGCTAGTTCAGAGTCAGGACTTTGCCAGCAGGAGGCAGGAAATGGAGCAGGAGCTTTTTAAGGTGCAAAACTATGTAGACATGGTACTGCAATACCTGCGTATCGAAAGTATAGCAGCAGATATGGTAATTCAAAAATATGAGATTTATCCTATTGTCAAAAAGGTCGTTAAGAAGTATGGGAGTTTGTTCATTAGTAGAAGGCTGAGTTTGCAGCTAGAACCTTTTGAAATGGGGGTCTATACCGATGAGAAGTGGTTAACTTTTGTACTAGAGCAGCTTCTATCCAATAGTGTCAAATACACTCATACAGGAAGTATAACTATTGCCGTATGTCCTGACCAGCCTCATACATTAGTCATTGAGGATACAGGGATAGGTGTCAAAAGTGAAGACTTACCACGTATTTTCGACAAAGGCTTTACGGGCTACAATGGGAGAATGGATAAAAAAGCGACTGGAATTGGGCTATATCTTTGTAAAAGTGTGTGTGATAGCCTTGTTCATGACTTGAGGATTACATCAGAAGAAGGCAAGGGAACAAAGGTATTTGTATGTTTTGGAAAGCAACAAGGTGTTGGTATCTTACAAAATTGACAGATTAGAAGGAGGAATGTAAGCCAGATACATGGCAGGGCATTTCTCTTTTTCTTATACTAGATATAGGTCAAAAATAAATAAATGGGGTGAGAATGATGACATTATTACAAGTCAATCAAGTTTTTAAAACATATACAACACATTTTAAGGGGGCTCAAGTAGAGGCATTGAAAGATGTAAGCTTCTCTGTGGAGACAGGAGAATATGTAGCAATCATGGGAGAGTCCGGATCAGGGAAGACAACACTGCTCAATCTCCTTGCAACATTAGATCAGCCAACAGACGGGGATATTTTGTTGGAGGGGAAAGCTTTTTCGGGGATTAAGGCAAGCAAGAAATGCCAGTTTCGTAGAGACTATTTGGGATTTGTGTTCCAAGATTTTAATCTCTTAGACACCTTTTCTTTGAAGGATAATATTTTGTTGCCGTTAGTGTTGCAAGGTGTAGAGCCTAATGAGATGGAGAAGAGAGTGATGACACTTGCCAAGAAACTCAGTATTGATACGGTACTTAGTCAGTATCCTTATGAGGTATCTGGGGGACAAAAGCAAAGAGCAGCAGTGGCACGTGCACTTATTACACAGCCCAAAGTGGTTTTGGCAGATGAACCTACAGGGGCACTTGATTCGAAAGCTACTCAGAAGTTACTAGGTTTATTCAAACAAATTAATGAGGAGGGACAAACGATTGTTATGGTAACCCATAGTGCCAAGGCTGCGAGTTATGCAAGTCGTATTCTTTTTATCAAAGATGGGCGTTTGTTCAATCAGATTTATAGAGGGAACCTAGATCAAGCAACTTTGCACCAGCAAATTACAGATACTTTAAGAGTGATGCAAAGCGAGGTGGAATAGCATGAATAAATCAACAATGATTCCAAAGCTTGCTACGATGGCATTACTCAAAAACAAACGCGCATATGTGCCGTATATGCTGATTACGTCTTTTGCAGTATTTGTATTTTTTATTTTTAATGCGATTTCAGGTAACGGCATTATGGAGCAACTACCGCACTCAGGTATGATTCTACAGTTTATGGTCATAGG
>JBOFEH010000169.1:0-1625 GCA_051647765.1 Cellulosilyticaceae bacterium
ATTTCAGATACTGGGTTCTGCGAACAGCATCCCCAACTCGCCTACAAGGTCAATACAGAAGCCACTACTGCTATTGCAAAAGCTTGTGCCCTACATCATAGCACCTTAATTTTTGCAAGTAGTGATCAGGTTTACAATGGCAACCAGGAAGATGGGCCTTATACAGAAGACATCGTCCCAAATCCTAACACAGTTTATGCCCATACTAAGTTTGACGCAGAAAAAAACATTCAATCCCTTCTTCCAAACTATTATATCTTACGTCTCCCTTGGCTCTTTGGTTTACCTGAGCGTTTCAAGAAAACTAGCCCAAATATCTTAATGTCTATTCAAAAATCACTTTATACCAACACAGCCCTTTCACTAGCTACCCATGACTATCGTAGCTTGACTTATGTCTATGATATTATAGAGAACGTGCAGAAGCTCTTGGATCAACCTTTTGGTATCTATAACTTTGGCAGTGAAAACAATGAAGCTTCTACCTATGAGATTGGGTGTTTTATTTTTGAAGCAATGTCTCTCACACAGCGTATGCCAGATAGTCTCTTAGCAGACTCTGAACGTTATAAAGACCATCCACGTGACTTACGCATTTCAAATAGCAAGCTTCGTACATATGGTATTCACTTTCCGACCACCAAAGAGGGCCTTATTAAATGTCTCAATGAATTTACTCAATAACCTATGAAAATGAGCTATAAAACTAGTTAAAAGTCTAGTTCTATAGCTCATTTATTCATTAGGGCAAATAATCATTAATTCTGCGACGGTCCTTTACTGATTTTTCCTAGATTGATGCTCACAGTAGTAAGCGATTGCATCGCTCATGAATTGGGCTGTTCCTGCTCCATGTGCATCTATATTTTTCATAAACCTTTCATCCGCTACGTACATTTCTCCTAATCCTCTTAATATCTCATCTGTACAGTGGTAAAATTTCTGAGAAATAAATAGCTGCCACTCTGCAATCAAACTTTGCACCTCTGGGGCACTGACATCCTGCTCTCTATAGGCTGCTAATTTTTCAAAAATGGTTTCCATAGCTTCTTGAATCCCTTGCCAATCTGACTTAGTATAGTGCTTTGTTTTTGTTGTCGACTCCTTATACGCCTCTGTCTGCCCCCAACGCGCTTTTACTTCTTCCTCATATTGTACTTGCGCTTTTTTAATGTCACTCATATCAAATACCTCCAAATTAATCTTTTTTCCACCGTTTAAGTTATCCTCGATGATCTTAATCATCTGCTCTAATCTATCTTTTTTCAACTCCAAGACCTGCTTTTGCTTTTCTAAGGCATATTGGGTATCAAAGTCACTACTTCCCATGATCACTTTAATCTGCTTTAACTCAAACCCTATCTCCTTAAAAAACAATATTTGCTGCAGCCTCATCAAATCATTCTCTGTATATAACCTATATCCCTTATCTGTAAATTCACTCGGCACAAGCAGACCTATTTCATCATTATAATGCAAGGTTCTCACACTAATACTCGCCATATCACTTACTTCTTTTACTGTCTTCAATAGCATGATTGTATACTCACCTTCTAACTTATCTCTAGCTTACCTTATAACGTCACGTCATAGTCAATACTTTATTTCCAAAAATAAAACTCCAT
>JBOFEH010000170.1:0-5710 GCA_051647765.1 Cellulosilyticaceae bacterium
TGCATGATTGGTTCGGCTATCATATTGCGGCAACGGCTCTAACAGGCCAGCTACCCTTTCTACAGAATACGTTCCAGCTCCCGCGGCCTGTACCAATGCCGTTACATTTGCACTGCGTTCATAAAACCTAATGGTCAAAATATATGGCGTTCCTCCCCCTACATTGGCCACAAATCCATCTTGCTGTGCGGTAGCTGGATCAGGACTAACTGGTATTGGCGTTCCTCCAGGTGGTGTAAAGATAACAGGATTATCAATTATTCCTGAGAGATCATCTAGATGCGTCCCTGTATTTGGGGGTAATTCTTGATAATAGTAATAATAACTTCCTCCCCAGATAAGCTCTGCATGCAAAATAGTACTCCCTGGCGGTATCACTAACCCCGCACTTGATCCATTCTCATTAATGTTCAATGTCGTTCCCGGTGGAAAAGTGGGTACTTGCAACCCTAGATTTAAAGATGAGAATGCACCCTGACTGCCTTCCGACCCAGCTTGGTTAAGGTTGATCACCTTACTGAGCCCCATAGTATTCCCCGTGAAAGTCATTGCCCCTTTAGTAGTTGTAGTATAACGACTTATAAGTGACATATTAAGCTCCTTTCTTTTACTTATTTCCAATCTCTTTATCAATAGCAAAAAAATCTACCCAATAAATAAGATAGGATCATAAACTATTAAATAGTTCATCCCTTTCCATTTTATTCGGTAGATTTATTAGTGTGTATTATTATTTCCTAAAAGTGCATTGATAAAACACTGGCACTCTTTGCTCTTACACGCATTCAACTTATAGCGCATCCATATCCCCTCTTTTCGGGCCTCAACCAATCCACATCCCGTTAGCAGCTTCATATGATAAGATAATGTCGGCTGTGTAATATGAAACTCCTCTAACAAGTGACACGCACATAACTCTTCTCTTGATAGTCGGTCAATAATTCTTAGCCTTGTCTCATCTGCTAACACCTTGAATAACGGTGCATACTCCACATAATTCATCACACTTCCCTCCTCTTCTTGTAGGTCCTTCACGTTTCATCTCTATATCACATAGTATACACCACTTTGCTACTTGTCAATGCATGCATCAATCATCCTATTCGCTCCATTTTTTAGACCCTACTACTTATTTGTATAACGCCTTCTAAATTATCACTAATCACTTTTCTATTATATGTTATGATGTACTTATATGAATTTACCTATCATCACTAAACTAATATAGTCCATTCCTGTACATAGAGGTGTATACAAATGAAAATAGATAGATTGATTGGCATAATGACATTACTGCTACAAAATGAAAAAATGACGGCACCCGAATTAGCCAAGCGATTTGAAGTGTCTCGAAGAACTATAAACCGAGATATTGAAGATCTCTGTAAAGCCGGGATTCCAATTGTGACAACCCAGGGGGTAAATGGGGGAATTTCCATTGTAGATGGCTACAAAATAGACAAGTCACTTTTCACCTATGGGGATGTCCAAGCCATTCTATCAGGGCTTTCATCTCTTGAAAGCGTATCCCAAAGCAAACACTATCAAGGGATTATAGATAAGTTTGTAGCCACTAGAACTGATTGTTGTTTAGCCAATACAATGATGATCGACTTAGCCTCTCATTATAAAGCCACACTTGCTCCCCAGATCGAACTTTTTAAAGAAAGTATTGAATGTGGTCTAAGTGTCACATTTGAGTATATCAATAAGAAGGGCAAACAAGCCGTCTATCTAGATCCGTACCTTATTGTCTTTAAGTGGTCCAACTGGTATGTGTTTGGTTATACCCACAAAGAAGGTGCCTTTCGTCTATATAAACTCAACAGAATCAATGCTATAAAGCAAAATCTTGAACCTTTCAAACTCCGTGAGATTCCAAAAGAAGCCTTGGATTTTGATCGTTATTTTACAGATGAGATCCAGGCAGTTATTCTTTTTGACGAAAGCGTAGCTTATCGCTTAATTGAAGAATATGGAAGGGAAAGCTATCGGCTGACTCCAGATGGTAAACTTCATTTTGAATTCCCCTTTACCAATCAAGATTATCTCCTAAGCTGGGTTTTGAGTTTTGGGAATAAAGCCGAATTACTTGAACCTACTGAACTAAGGGGGATCTTAAAAGACCAGTTAGAAAAAAGTTTGAGTCAATATTGATAAACAAGACATACAGCTGTCATGTTTAGGGTAATATCTTAGAACAAAACGGAGGTGTTACATATGATAGAGTCAAGATGCGGAATACTTTGTAGTGAATGTGGTTATAAAGAAAAAATGGGATGTAATGGATGTATTACTATCCAAAAGCCCTTCTGGGGTGAGAGTTGCCCTATTAAAGTGTGTTGCGAAGGCAAAGCAAAAGAACACTGTGGTCAATGCAATGAATTTCCTTGCGACTTATTAAACCAATTTGCATATGATGAAAAACAAGGAGACAACGGCAAGCGTATTAAACAATGCAAAGGATGGTGTAAACAATAATGGCAACATCAGTAGAATATATAGAGTTTGTGTGTGAGCAGCTAAGAGGGATAGGTCCCCTCCGCTACAAGAAAATGTTCGGGGAATATATGGTGTATGTCAATGACAAACCTGTCTTACTGGTTTGTGATGACACCGTTTATGTCAAAAAACATCCCTCTCTCACTGAAAAGATGAACCAATCTGAAAGTGGCGTGCCTTATAATGGCGCCAAAGAACATTGGATTTTGGATGTTGAGGATACCCCGCTTAGCAAAGAAGTCATAGAAATCCTCGAAGCAGTTACCCCAATACCCAAACCCAGAAAAAAAACTCAAAAATCAGTAGAAGGCAAAGCGGATCCATTGTTTAAAAGTTAGATTGTATAGGGTATAATAAATAGAGAATTAAGAAAAAAAATGGAGGTGGTATGAGTGTTTGAAGAAATTACAAAAATGAAAAATCAACTAGACCTTAAGAGACCTTTACCAGAGTATACACTCAAAAGCCTCAGAGAAAAACTCCTTTTAGAATGGACCTACCATTCAAATGCCATTGAAGGCAATACCCTAACACTTCAAGAAACAAAAGTTGTATTAGAAGGAATTACCATCGGAGGTAAGACACTTCGCGAACATTTGGAAATTATCAATCATAGAGATGCCATACTCTATATAGAAGATCTTGTAAAACAAGGTGAAATATTATCAGAGTGGCAAATCAAAAGTATACATCAACTCGTACTAAAAGGTATCGCTGACCATTATGCAGGTCAATATAGAGACCAACAGGTATTTATCAGTGGTACTCAGCACATACCACCAGAACCCTATCTCATCAAAGAAGAAATGGAACACTTTATAACCTGGTACCAGGAAAAAGGCATCCACTTACACCCTATAGAAAGAGCAGCACTTGTCCATGTTATTTTTGTAGGCATACATCCTTTTATAGATGGGAACGGGCGTACATCCAGATTACTTCTAAATTTGGAATTGATGAAAAGCGGCTATCCCCCAATTGTTATTCACGTAGAAAATAGACTAAGGTATTATAGTGCCCTAGATAAAGCTCATGTTGAGCAGAATTATACTGATTTTATCGAGCTTATCAAAGAAGAGACAACCAAAACAATGTCCCTCTATCTAAAATATATCTAACAGCTATAAAATATCCCTCATTTACACTGAGGGATATTTTATTTGCTTTAAGTATCAATAAATCATATAATTTGTATACAACATTACATTATTTACAAGGATTATCTATGCCCAGAAGGGAGCACTCTTATGAATACAACATCTAAAAAAATCACCTATGTCTTAGTAGTATCAATTGTAGGAAGTATCACTGTTTTATACGTTCCATTATTATTCCGCTAAATTACTAGCAAAAAAACAGTAGCCATATAGGGTATCTCTTAAGTCTGCATCCGCAGTGTTTTTCGCAAAATCTTAGCCCAAGTCATTCATCTGCTTTTAATCCTTCTGTCTGAGCAAATAAGGGCTTGAATGTCTTGGGCTTTAGATTTCTTCACTACTTAATAATCTTATAATACGCTCTACTGGTGATTCTATAACTCATCCCATAAATGATACCAAAGCATACAATGACGCCATAGCTAGACCATACAATCATCTGATGATTATAAATCCATAGAACAGCTAGCAACCTTTCAACCACTTGAAGTGCTACAAACGTATGGGTTATGGCTACAACTAATGGTAAGAAAAACACCATGAGAATCTGCTTGCCAATGGTCTTATTGATCTCCTCATCACTCATTCCAACTTGTTTGAGAACTTTGTAATTTTTTTGATCTTCATAGCCTTCAGATACTTGTTTGTAATACATAATGAGAAGCATACACACTGTAAAAATAATCCCAAAGAATAACCCTAAAAATAGTAAGCCTCCCATCATCACATAGTTATCCTGTGCCCGCAAAATTCCATTTCGGCTAGAGTAGGATACACCTATCTCTTTTGCAAGTGCTTTGCTAAACGCCTCCCGATCTTTTTGATCTCCCTCTACATTGAGCCATATGCTATACCTCTCCTTGTCCTCATAATTAGAGTCCATGGCCTTGGCAACTGCTTCTACCTGTGGTTGACTTGGTAAGACCACATAGAAAATTTGGTCCATCGTGTTTTTGGGGTCTTTAGACGCAAACCTGAGGTCCTTTAGTTCTTCTTTGACCTTATAAGTAGTTTCCCCAAATTTAAAAGTATCGTAGCCAAAATCTATGCCCGTACTATAAATCAGCACTTCGTCTTCTCCTAACACAATATTTCTACCTTCTACTTCATTATATTCCTTCAGATTCATGACACGAATACTATAGGCATTGGCACTGTAATACTTCCCACTACTCCTCACAAAAGCATTCGCTTCTTGTTCTATGTGTAAGCCTTGATAATGAAAGCTTAACTGATCCGCTACTGCGACATGATGCTCTGCTGCTACCCCCTCAATCTTATCCTCAAAAGCTTTTGCAGCTTCAAATTCTGGTTTGGCAAAACTATACTCTATATCCATAGGATATTGAAAGGCTAATGCTTCATCCTGTCCATTAAATACAGCTACAGTACAAATCAGTGTCACCATAATCATGGTACAAAAGATACAGATGCTTGATAAGTTTTGAGCATTCCTCTTCATACGATAGAGCATCCCTGATATAGTAATGAAGTTCTCTTTTTTGTAGTAGATCTTGGGTATACCCTTCATTTTGTTTAAAAAACTAATGCTCCCTGCTTCAAAGAGCATACGTGTTCCCACAATAACAAGCATCACCGCCATGAAGAAATTCACAAAAATCATGCTATCAAGTTGGGTCTTAATCCCAATCCAGTACCCTGCCCCTAGCGCGCCAATTCCCACAACTGTTTTAATACCTAAGAATCTAATAGCTTTTTCTCCTTTTTTGCTTGCCTTCATCAGCTCAATAGGCTTAGCTTTCATGACTTGGTATAAATTAGTCACCAAATTAATGAGGGCTACAAAAGCAAAGAAAACTGCTGCGATTCCATAGCTTACTAACTTGCCTTCAAAAGGTACATCTACAGGAAGTCTCATGATATTCATTAAGAAAAGATACACTAATTTTGAAAAGAATGTTGCACATAGGAGCCCTACGCCAAGTGTCACGGCATAAATGATAACGGTCTCATAAACCATCATCATAGCAACGTCTTTGCGATCAAGACCAAGTACGTTGTAGAGCCCCAATTCACTCTTTCTCTGCTTG
>JBOFEH010000171.1:0-2676 GCA_051647765.1 Cellulosilyticaceae bacterium
CTCATCCAACCTACTTCTTTTGAAGCATCTTCTTTAAGGTTGATGATGGCTACTTTTTTACCATCAATATCTTTGATTTCTTGGACTGTAATAGGTAGTCCCTCAAAGTTTGCTATTGAAAGTGTCTGAGCAAGTGCATTTAACTTGGTTAGTAAGTCTGCCGTCTGATCAATTTGAACAGCTCCTATTTCTTCTTTTTCCATTGTATCAATGTTGGCTGCATATACAGGATACTCTATACTTGTTTTTGTACTTTCTCCCCCAGTATGCTCCTCTTCTTTTTGATTAAGTACTTCTATTTGTTTTTGTAACTCCCCTATCTGCGTGAGTAATTTTTCATTTTCTTTTTGGAGTTGACTAATCTGTCCTTGTAAAGCGTCCATCTGTGGATTTGTCTTATTGTTACTACATCCTGTCAAAAGCATTGATAATCCAAGTGCACTTACCAATAATAATCTTGAGATTTTTTTCATCGCCAATCCCTCCTTTGCTTTATTTTAACATAAATTCTTCAATGACATAAGCTACGCCATCATCCTCATTTGATTTTGTCACAAAATCAGCTATTGCTTTGATTTCTTCAAAAGCATTGCCCATCGCTACGCCAAGCCCTGCATATTCTATCATATGCTTGTCATTCCCTGCATCTCCCACGCAGATGACCTCTGATGGGTCTATACCTAATTTTTCAGCCAAGGCTCTTACGCCTTCCCCTTTATTTACCTTTGGATTCAAGAATTCTAAGAAAAATGGTGCACTTCTTACCACTGTATACTTCTCATAAACTTCAGCGGGAAGCTTCTTGATTGCCTCTTCTAATAATGCTGGTTCATCAATCATCATAATCTTTGGAAGCTCTTCGTTTACATCAAATGTTTCGAAGTCTTTTACCACAAGCCCAATCCCATTGATTTCTGATTCTAGTTCAGAGTATCTACTGATTTGTGGTGTCACACAGCCTTCATGTGATAAGGCATGAATATGCACCCCTAACTCCTTGGCTATATGATAGAGGTAGCGTACATCCGCTCCATTAACTAAGACGTGACTAATCACTTCTTTTGTTCCTACATTCTCAACTAATGCACCATTATAGCTAATCACATAGTCTCCTTCTGTCGTAAGTCCTAACTCTTCAAGATAGGCTCTTACCCCATCAATTGGTCTTCCTGTGGCTAATACTACTTTTGCCCCTTGCATTCTTGCTTTCTCTATTGCTTCTTTTGTTCTATCTGAAATTGTCTTATCTTCTCTTAATAATGTTCCATCCATATCAAGTGCTATTAATTTATACATCGTCGTCTCCTTTAAGTACCAATCTACATTAAATCTATAGTTACTATTATAACATTTTAAACGCGCAATAAGGCTACCAAATTATATCGGTAGCCTTTTGCAATTTTTATAAATATTTTACTATTTTTAGTAATAACCACTTAACTTGCGTGCTATTGTATTTTTCATCTCTCCAAATCGTAACATCTGTTATCATGCTGTTTTTTGCAAATAACTCTATTACAAGATTATAATCTTTTGCCCCAACTATTCTTTCCCCTAACTTAAGAATAAGTGCCGGCGTATATTTAAGACTTGGCTCAGGAAGCCATGCATCTTTTGTACTAATAATACCAAAATCAAATAATGCCTCTATTGCTTTTTGATACTCTACTTGTAAATCAAACTTAGGTGGTTGTGCTTTTTCAGCCTGTTCTGGTGGTTTTTTACCACTTTTGAGCTCCTTGATACTAAGTCCAAAAGTATACTGAAAATGAGGTGTATCTTGGAATCCACTCCAACTGCCTCCCCACTCTAATCCTAGTTTTTTACCAATCTCTCCTACCTTCCTAAGCACCTTCGTATCATACTCATTACCTTTAACATCATTATACACATCAAAAGCAAGTCTCCACTGATGATAGGAACGCATATCACGACCACTCACATGAGTTACAATATTTCCAGGTCTTGTTCTCCCTTGTGCATAGAGGTAGTCTTGCCTTTCTTTTGTTCTATAAGTCTCACTAATCCCTATATTTAACCCTTGTTTTTTACACTCTGCAATAAGTGCCTCTGCTAATTGCTTCACTTTTGGATGTAACTCATTTAAATCTCTACATTGATTTACCATATTTAGTCATCTCCTTTTATAGGTTGTTACTAAATATGTATGTTGTATCTCTTGTTTATGTGCATTACCTTGACAAGATTTTGAACCACACCCTACTCTCTATTTGTGCTCTACTCATACAACCAAACATACGACTATCTACACTGTTTTCCCTGTTGTCTCCCATCACAAAATAATAACCTTCTGGTATTTTCTTAGGATATTTACCCTTTGTATCTACTGTTACACCCAAAGTATAGTCTTCTTCTAACTTAGTCCCATTGATATAGACACTGCCGTCTTTAATATCAACTTCATCTCCTGGTAACCCTATTATACGCTTCACATATCTTTCTCTCTCTGGTTTGTGCTCGTATTTATTCTTGTAATCTACCAAAAATCTTCCTATGTAGGTTGACTCTATTCCCTTACCTTCATCCTTAAGAAGAATAACAATCTCTCCTCTTTTAGGTTCCCGTATTCTATAACTTACTTTTTCTACTGCAAGTAAGTCCCCCTCTTGTAGTGTCGGCTTCATAGACCATTGATAAACCTTTGTAACACACATG
>JBOFEH010000172.1:0-4061 GCA_051647765.1 Cellulosilyticaceae bacterium
ATACACTCTTGGTAACAGGATGTGGGGGAGGAGTAGATGCCCCAATAGCCCCGGTGACACAAGAGCTGACACATAAAGTACCACAAAAGACATTTACGTATGAGGTGAAACCAGAGACATTTGAAATATTTCTAACCGATCAAGATGAACGGTTGGCTGTATCCCAGCCGAGTGAACGTCGTCTGGTGACTGAGCTAGAAGAGCGTGAGGACGGGATGAGTTGGTATTACCCGGAAGAGGCGATCAGCGTCGTATTACGACAGGCGTCTGGATATCTTGAGGTGGTGATCAGCAGTGAGGGAGAAGGCGATACAAGCTTTGCGTGGCCGCAGGTAGCAGGAGAAAGTTATACTTTGCCACTTAGAGAAGGCAAGTTAATCCCGAGTACAGACCGTTACTGGCAAGAGTATCTTACGGGTGAATCTTTAGCGATGATAGAGAGTCTATCCATGCGCTTTTTTGGTGTGAATCATGGCACGAGGAGTCTACTCTATATTATGGATGACTTGTATCATAGTGACATGCAGTTTGAGGTAGTAGGTGGTGCGCTAGAAGCGACAGTAGCGCATGATTATGAAGTAAGAAATGAGGATAAAAGTTATAGCTTCAGAATTTATGTAACTGATAATAATCCTGTGGAGATGGCGCGCATTTACAAAGACTATTTACTTGAAAAAGGTGAATGGACTAGCTTGGAAGATAAAGCAAAGAAAAATCCTGAGATTAAAAAACTTTATGGTGCAAGTCATGTGTATCTATGGGATCAGTATGCACTATCAGAGGAGAATATCGATTGGAAGGCTTTAAGGGAAGCAGTTGATGCGCCTATTGTAGAAGCGATTAAAGGGTTGTTGTATCAAGTTGATGGTGGCATAGAAGTCATTGATGCACTAGAGGCGATGGGGACACAAGACTATGTGGATCAATATCAGAAGAATCTGATTTGCAAAGGATTTACAGACGTCATGGCGCTGGATGCATTTTGTGAGCTAGCTATTTTTGGGGGGCAAAGCGGCGCTGAGCGCAATGAGGCAGAGCGGTTTGCAGCGCACAAAGAACTGCTTAGGGAAAGTTTGCCTAAAGTATTTGATCCAGTGGACGACTGGGCAGACTCAAGAGGTGTAGCAATCTTGCAGGAAATGAAGGCAGGAGGATTAGATCGTTTGTGGGTTGGCCTAGATAATTGGCGTCAGGGGGTCATGAAACCTGAACTTGTGGAGAAAGCTGTAGCGAAAGGGTATCTCATAGGACCGTATGATTCCTATCATTCAATTCATAAGCCGGGGGAAGAACAGTGGCATACTGCGGCTTTTACAGATCGCACACTTTATGAGGAGGCAACGATTTTAAAGAAAGACGGTTCTTATGAGAAAGGATTTCAAGGGGTGGGGAGGAAACTGAACCCTACATTGGCGAAAGACGCGGTTAAAGAACGTATGAAGCAGCTAGAGGCGACAGGTGTGCCGTTCAATTCTTGGTTTATAGATTGTGATGCCACAGGAGAAATCTACGATGATTATAGTGAAGTGCACCCGACAACAGCGCAGCAGGATGTCGCAGCAAGACTATGGCGAATGGACTATATTGCCGATGAATACAATAAAGTCGTCGGTTCAGAAGGTGGCAATGACTTTGCGAGTGAAACAATTGCCTTTGCCCATGGGATAGAACTGCCTTCTTTTTCATGGATGGATGAAGAGATGAAAAGCATTAAGGATAGTCCGTACTATATGGGTAGATACTATAATCCAAAGGGTGGTGTACCTGAACGATTTGCTAAGCCGATTCCTATTAAAGACACCTACAAACGTCTATTTGTAGATCAGTGTTATAACTTGCCATTATTCAAACTTGTCTATAACGATGCATTGATTACGACCTATCATTGGGATTGGTCCACTTTCAAGATGGCGGATGAGGTAGCAAACCGTATGCTTTATGAAATCTTATACAATGTACCGCCCCTCTATCATTTGGATAAGTGGGAATGGGAAAAATACAAAGATCAAATCCTAAGTCATTCTCAATTTTATGAAACATTTAGTGAGCAGGCCATCTTGGTACCTATGACAGATTTTGAGGTGCTTACTGAAGATCGGATGGTACAGACTACAAGCTATGGTGAAGAGCTGAAGGTAGTGGCTAACTTTGGTAATGCGCCATACCTTTATGAAGAGCGCCTCATAGAAGGGCAATCCTTGATTGTCATTAATAAAGGAGCTGTGACACATTACAAACCGTAAAGGAGGCACGTTGTGAAAATATTGATTGCTGAAGATGAATTGGCGATGCAAAAGATTATAGCGCTGTATTTACAGAAGGAGGGCTATAGTGTGGAAGTCGCTAAGAGTGGTCAGGAAGCATTAGAGATGCTTTATGAAGGACGTTTTGATCTGGTGGTATTAGACTGGATGATGCCTGAGATGAGCGGCATCACTGTATGTGAAGAGATGAAGCGCCTCGAAATTCCGACTAAGATCTTGATGCTTACGGCTAGGAGTGAGACAGAAGACGAGCTCCTAGGCTTAGAATGTGGTGCAGATGAGTATCTACGTAAACCATTTGATCCGAGAGTATTGATCGTACGTATCAAAAAATTACTCCCAGAACCAGAATGTATCAGGTGTGGGGAACTCACTGTCTATCCTCAGAAAAGTGAGGTGCTTATTGGTGAAGCAAAAGTGACACTTAGTCAAAAAGAGTTGGCATTATTATGCTATATGATTGCCAACCAAGGGATGATCTTATCAAGAGAACAGCTACTCAATCAGGTATGGGGGATAGACTATGAAGGTGATGATCGTACTTTAGATACGCATGTGGGGCGACTAAGGCGTAAGATTGGAGAACGCTTTATCCATACGCATAGAGGTATGGGCTATGCACTGAGGTATGAGAATGAGTAAGTTTGGGCGTCGGTTGATTGCATGGATTCTTCTGGTCATTGTCATATTAGGGGGATTATCTCTTCTGATTAATACACAGTTTGTGGAGCGCTATTATCTGAAGACAAAAAAGGATGAGCTGAGGTATGTCTATGAGGAAATCATCGCAGCAGAGGGTGATACATTTGAGCAGCTCTTGCAAAAATATTATAAAAAGGAAAGTCTGTGGATCTTGCCCATTAAGTGGAGTGAGGATCAAGATCAGTTGAATGAAAGGCTCATTGAAACACTAGAATGGGAAGGTATTCGTATCAAGAAACTGTGGTTATGGGAAAAGGATCTTCAAAGGCTAGAAGAGGGACTTATGGTTAATCAACTCTATAATCAAGGGAAGTTAGGTTATAGTGTTTTGATGAAGTGTTTTAAGCAGGGTAATCAGTTGATTGTAATCTGTAGTATGGTGGCGCATGTCACACCTATTATTGAAATTATCAATGTATTCTTTCTAGGTGTTTGGGGTGTGACATTTATACTGATGGCTATAGGGATCATGTGGTTTGTACGGCGATTGACCAAACCCCTTATGGAAATCAAAGGGGTGGCAGATGCGATTGCACACCTCTCGTTTGAAAGGCTAGCATTGCAAACAGGTGATGAACTTCAGTCAGTAGCGGAGAGCATCAATCAGATGAGTGATGCTCTCAAAGCATCCCACGAACAATTAGAATTAAAAAACCATGCAATGAAGCGCCTACTTTCTGATGTCTCTCATGAACTCAAAACACCGATTGCACTGATTAAAGCTTATATTGCAGGTGTGGAAGATGGGTTAGATGATGGGACTTTCTTGAAGACTATTGGGCAGCAAAATGATATAATGGCTTACCGAGTGGATCAGCTGCTGAAGCTCTCACGTCTTGAGAATCAAGATCAACCACTCGAAGCTGTGTGCCTAGGTGAAGTGATTGATCTGCTGCTTGATGAACAAAAACTCCTAATCAAGCAGCAGGAGCTTGTTGTCACTTACACACGAGAAGGTATGGGCACGGTATGGGGAAATGAAGAGGCCATAAAATCTATTTTGGAGAATCTTCTAAGTAACAGCATCAAATACACCCAAGACCATCGGATTGAAGTGGTGTTAAAAGAGACCAGGGAAAAAGTGTCTCTGGCCCT
>JBOFEH010000173.1:0-2146 GCA_051647765.1 Cellulosilyticaceae bacterium
GGGCTATACTCAGAGTAAAGACCTATTGCATAGTCATTGGCTTTGTTCTGAATACGTTGGCTGACCCCATCCTGGTATAAGCTATTCCAAAGCCCGCCTATTTTCTCACCCATTGCTGGATCATTGTTACTGGTTGTGGTACTTACCCCAACCAGTATTTTTTGTTCAAGATTTACGATTTCATAATGCATCCTAACGACCTCCCTTTATGTGATAGGTTCATTATAGAATAGTTAATATGACAACTATCTGTCATATTAAAAATAATGATGCATTGTTTTTTGAAGCTCCTCTTTGAAGGCTTGACGTAATGACAATGGCTCTAATATTTCACAGTGACTCCCAAAAGAAGCGATATAAGGAAATAACCATTCCCCTATAGGATACTTTGTCTGAACAATAAAACTCCCATCCTCTTGCCTCGTACAATGCTCAAATTCATCATACACACGAAAAGCCATTTGAGCTGATAGCCTAAGGGTTAAATCCACCAAGGTCTCCTGAAACAAATTCTCCTCCATAAACAAAGGCCCTACAACTTTTCGCTCAAACCCAGTCTCTGTCACCTCAATCTCTCTCATCCTGTTGAGTTTAAAAAAACGAAAATCTTCTCTTAGTGTGCAGTACCCATACAAATACCGTGACACCCCCTTAAAACAAAGTTTCAATGGCTCTACTTCTCTAACGGTACGTTCACCCTTTCCACTGGCATACACAAAACGAATCCTTGTTTGAGAAAGAATGGCCGCTTTGATTGTTTGGAAATTTGTAGCCTCCTGCTCCTGATTGTACCAAGATGAAAAATCCACCTCAATCCAGTCCGTTTGCTGCCCCCCAAACAATGCCCCCAATTTTTTGAGCGCTGAATCTGTCTCATTAAACTGAACCGCCTCAACCGCTTTTAACCCAGATAAAATGTCATTCTTCTCCCTCTGGGTGAGCACTGTCTTATTCAGTACAAATCCTGGCAACAAGCTAATGCCGCCGCCCTTTCCCTTACTCATAAAAATCGGGATACCCGCTGCAGATAATATCTCTACATCTCTATAAATCGTCCTCGTGGATACTTCAAACTGCTCAGCCAGTTCTCTAGCAGCTATTTTGTCTCTATCTAGCAACATATGTACGATTTCAAACAAACGATTAATTTGCATGATCTCACCTCCTAGTCGCTCTAGTATAACATTTCACGCAGATTATGGTCTACCTGTCCCTATTTACTAGGTTCCCACAAATAGGTCCCATCGGCCCTGACATAACCTACTTTACCATTTGTAAGCCTTACAGGTGCCATACCATTTTCAAACCCATAAGTCACCCTCAAGTCCGGTGCTATGCTCTTTTCTCCTTTAAGATTCATGTAATACCTCTGATCAGGCTTCCCCTCTTCATAAATAATAATAGGGGATTCTTTGATAATATAATCATTGGCCTCCTTGTCAAAAATAGCGATAGCATCTACATTAAACCCACTAGCATGATAAATCACATTCCCCTTAGTATCCATGATGCCTAATTGAGCCGGCTTCAGAAGTTCCTGATAAGTATAGACAAAATGATCCTCTACAAAATAAACGGCCTGTGGATAGATTGAATAGGGGCTAATCACAAAGGCCTGTGTGGCATCTTTGTTATAAACGATATACTTCGTCCCAGCTACTTTGTCATAGTGCACCTTACCAATCATCCCATTAGCGAACACTTTAGTATCCCCATCTGCATCCATGATTTTTTCACCTTTTTTATTGATCACCATATACTTTCCATCTCGCTTCGCCAGCGCAACCCCTTGTTCAAATACGCCTAACTTATCATACTGAGCTGAAATAACCACTTGCCCTTGCTTGTTCATATATCCCCACAATTTAGTACTGGTATTTTGGACTCTTACCAATCCTTCTTTAAACTCGCCCCTAGCACGCCCAATACCTAGTCCTGAATCAAATACTGTATAGCCTTTTGGCATTGTGAGTACGAGTTTGCCTGTTTGGTCCTTATACTGTGTCACATACTCTTTGCCTTTGAGTTCGCTACCCAAGGTTAGCCCATCATGATAATCTGATGTCATATATGGGAGCCAACTTTTTAATAATAAATCTCCCTTTGCCGTCACAAAATTGGTATAAACCTTATAGTTGGCATCTTT
>JBOFEH010000174.1:0-12355 GCA_051647765.1 Cellulosilyticaceae bacterium
ACTTTGATATAAGGGTGTACTCTTTTTTTGCAAAAAAATAAAAAAGTTTTTGGAAAGTGATAGATTAGGTGAAGCTGAAGGTTAAGTATAGTATGTAGGAACAAAACAGAAGGGAAAAAAACAATGCGCATAACAGAAGGAAATTTTGTTTCTCAGATCATGTTAGGAAATGAAGAAGCTATGGCTTATATTATTCAACAATATGGTTGGGTTATCAAAACAGTTGTAAGGAAGCACTTATATCAGATGCTTTCTTATGAAGAAGATTGTATGAATGATATTTTGTTAGTGGTTTGGCAACAAATTGATCGATTTAACCCCGAGATGAATAGTTTTAAAAATTGGTTAGCAGGGGTTTCAAAATACACGGCGTTAAATTATCTGAGGAAATACAAGAAAGAATTAGAACAAGATTCTTTAGAATTAGTGGAGCTAGTGACCTCCGATACAACTCATGAGGAATTGATAAAAGAGGAACTGAGTAAAGAGTTTGAGGATATGCTAAATTGTATCAAGGAAAAAGATAGAGAGTTGTTTGTAAGGCTCTATATACAAGAGCAATCCTTGGATGAGGTAAGTCAAACAATGGGTCTCAAAAAAGATGTTATTTATAACCGTGTGTCTAGGGCCAAAAATAAAATAAGAAAATTATTTGGGTAAGGGGTTAAATATTATGGAAAAAAATATTTATGATTTGATTAATGAGCTAGAAACAGATTTAGGAAGCTATGAAAAAATAAATTTAAGTCCATTAGAGGAGAAAAAAATGATGAAAAAATTTAGAGCAAGTTTAGACGAAAAAGTACATACAAAAAAATCTATGGGTAAATATGGCGCAGCGGCAGCGGCAGTCCTCATAGCATTTGGGTCAATTGGAGCAGTACCTACTTTGGCGATGACGAATAATACAGCGTATAAGATTGCAAGTTTCTTGGGAATAGAAAAAGATTTAGCACCTTATGAAGCGATTGTTGGCAAAGAAGTAACAAAAGATGGGATTACAATGATTATTAATGAAGCCATTATTGACGGGGATCAATTAATCATTTCGGTGACTACAACTAGTGAGGCATCAATTAAAGATACTTTTGTAGGGCCGGCTGGATTTGTATACATTAATGGAGAAGTAATGAATATGGGTGCATCAATGGAAAATCAATTAATAGATGATCACACAGGTTTAACACTTATGAAGTTCCCATTATTAGAGGCACCAACAGGTGAGGCGAATGTAAAAATATCTCTTAGAACACCTCTTGCAGACCAACAGAGGTCACCACATTGGGATTATGAGTTCAAGGCAGATGGAGAGGCACTTAAGGCAGAAACAAAATCAGTTGCATTAGGTCAAACATACAGCCTAGAAGGCAAAGAGGCACTCACACTGAATTCATATCATGGTAATACGTTGCAACATAAAATTACGTATACTAAGTTAGAGGATAGCCTTAAATTTGTGGAAGTCAAAGCGGTAGATGAAAAAGGTAATGAAGTTGTATTTAAACAGGGACATATATTTGGTGGTAAGGGTAGTTTTGAGCTAGATTCAAAGGATAATCAAGTAGTAGAAGATGCGAAAACACTTACTTTAACGCTCTACGTAGAGGGTGAAGCTGTAGGAGAGTCATTTCAACTTAATAAATAAGATAAAATGAGATATTAACTTCCTTAATCTCTAAGTAGCCTAAAATACTTAAGATTAAGGGAGTTTTTTGTGTGAAGGCAAATATATGGAATATTTATGCAAAAACAATTAGAATAAGATAGGAGGGATGATATGGTCTATTTATTTAAGTATTATGCAGGATGTTATGATCGATTTATGAGCCACTTTAAGCTAGATGGTAATGAGCAGATTATCAGGTGTTTAGGTGCTATAAAGGGCAAAAATATATTGGACTTAGGGGGTGGAACAGGGACATTAGCAGACTGCTTGCAGCAGTTAGGGGCCGATGTCACACTGATTGACCCTTCTGAGCAAATGACTAAGATTGCAAGAGACAAGAATAAGAGTCTTGTGGTGTATACAAAAACCCTTGGGGAGCTAGATGAGGTACTTCCAAAAGAGGTGTTTGATGTGATTATTATTAGGGATGCGCTGCATCATATGAGAGATGCAGAGGAAACGATCAAGCTATGTCATACTTATCTCAAAGAGGGTGGCGCACTGGTGATTTGGGAGTTTGATAAGAGAAGACTTAAGACCAAGATGATTTGGACTTTTGAGACTTTGTGCTTTGAGAAATGCCAGATGTTCTCGCCAGATAGTCTAAGGAGTCTGTGTAACCCTTATTTTGAAGAAGCGAGTATGACGTTTTACCATAAAGCAGAAATGTTATATCAAGGCAAGAAAAGGAGAAATCATGAGACCGTTTGCGTTAATCAAAAAACTAGGAATACTAGGGCTTAAAAAAGAGTTGGTAGATGCCCAAGATATAGGGAAGGCATATAATTTGGTAAGTGAGAATTACGAGCAAAAATTTTTGACAAAGATGCATCAGTATAATGACCAAGTCATAGAGGCTTTTGTGAGTGCATTATCACCTCAGGCTAGTGTATTGGTGGATTTGGCTTGTGGTACGGGGTACAATAGTCAGAGATTACATCAGCTAGGTGTAGATGCAACCATTGATTTGGTGGATGTATCAGAGGGGATGCTGAGTCAAGCTAGAGCCAAGCAGCTTCCGAAAGCTAGTTATATTCAGCAGGACATGCTGGGGTATCTTAGGAGCCAAGGGGACCAAAGTGTAGATGGTGTCGTGTGCTGTTGGGCAATCAAATATCAGCCACCCAAAGAGGTGATAAGAGAGGTGTATCGTGTGCTACGCCCAGGTGGTGTCTTCGGCGTTATCGTTAATACCAAGCAGACCTTACCAGAGATTAGAAAAATCTATCCTAAATTACTAGCGAGTAATCCTGATTGCATCCAAAAGATTATGAGGGATTTGCCAAATCCCAAGTCCAAAAAAATCTTTGTAGACTGGTTTGAGCATGCTGGATTTGAGACCCTAAGAGCAGAAGAAGGCAAACAAGTTTTTGAATTCCAAACTACTGGTGAACTAGGACAGTGGGTGACCCATACAGGGGCATTGGCAGGATTTGATTGTATGATTGATTTGAGAAACCCTAAGGTACAGGGCGAGTTGATTAGACTTTTGGAAAAAGAGAAAGTCACATCACTTACCCATGATTTTGTATGGGCAGTATTAAGAAAATAGGGAGGTAGTGTATGAATATCAAAGGAGTGATGAAAACTGTACCTATGTTTTTTAGCAAAGGAGCAGTGAAGAACTTTTTGTATTTACATAAACGTTTTAAAGAAAATCCTAGCTATCGCTTAAAATATTTGGTGCGATGTTCACTGAATGTGATTAAGCATGAGCGTATCGTAAGACATGATGGGGATTATATCATCAATGCATTTTTGCCACCAGTAAATAGTGAGGCTTTTATGTCTATCGCAAAAAGTGTGCCAGGTGAGGGGGCAGAATTTTATACCAGTCATGTGGAGGGGGTAAGACTAGCTCCTATATCTACCTATGTGGCAATCACCAAGAAGTGTATGTATCACTGTTGGCATTGTAGTGCCAGTGAAATGATGGCAAGGCCTCAGGAAGATTTGGACACTGACAAGGCCATTAAGATTGTGCAGAATTTGCAAGACTTAGGTGTTGGGATTATAGGATTTACAGGAGGTGAGCCACTGATTAGAAAGGACTTAGAGCAAATATTAGGGGCTATAGACCAAAGAAGTATGACACTACTCTTCTCTAATGGCTATGGACTCACCAAGCAGAGAGCTAGAAGTCTTAAGCAAGCAGGTTTATTTGGGATTGCTATTAGTTTTGATAGTGTGAGCCCAGAGGTTCATGATGACAAAAGAGGGCATAACGGGGCATACGATATCGCTTTAGATGCTATCCGAAATGCCAAGGATGCAGGACTCTATACGATGGGGCAAGTGGTGTGTACGAGAGAGCTACTTCAGACAGGGGAAATTCATGAGATTGCAAAATTCTTGAAAACACAAGGGATTCATGAACTTCGTATTGTAGAGCCTATACCATGTGGCCAGTTACAGGAGCAGCAAGATGCCGTTCTTACCGCTAAGGAACAACAAGAACTCATTAACCTACATATTTTATTTAATGAAAATAAGGCATATCCCAAAACTTCTGTATTCCCTTATGTAGAATCTGATCAGCAATATGGATGCGGCGCAGGTGTACAGCATAGTTATATAGATTATGAGGGCAATTTTAGAGCCTGTGATTTTATATACAAAAGTTATGGCAATGTTTTAGAAGAATCTATGGAACAAATTTGGGCTAGAATGCATCAAAGCTGTGGAGGCCCTAGATGTGGCTGCTATGCCAAAAACAAATGCAATCTCTGTAAGGGTGAGCAGATGCCTAAATATTATCAGCTTTTAGGCGGCAAACAATAAAATGTGAGTAAAGGGGAATAGCTATGAAAAAAGTATGGCAAGTGGGTATGATGTGTATGGTATTGTCTATGGGGATGTCAGTAAGTGCAATAGAGGATAGTAAGCTTGTGTGTGAGATGCCAAGATATGATGCAACCAAGAAGTCAGAAGTAGAAGGAATAATAGGGGACAAAGCTTATACGGCTTATCAAGATGAAACGACAGGATGGTGGGTGTACGCCATAGAAACGAACCCAGAAGTATGGGAAGAACGTGTGGTTGTATATGACCCCAATGAAACGGATGAGAATAAATGGGTAAGGTTAGATAATAAATACGTGAAAGCTTATAAAGACTGGGATTCAGGACAACTTTCACTCTTTAATGATGATATTAAGCGAGAGGAAAAGCTTGATTTAGAGAAGTATCAGATATGGCAGGGGGGATTTGTAGACTCACATGATCAGAAGTGGGGAGCTATGGTCAAGAGAGAACATGGGTCAGCTTATACCAATGGTCGTAGAGACATATTGTTTATCAAAAATAATGAGACTGGGGAAATCAAACAGGTGCAAACAGAGCTTGTGATTCCTTATGTACTATGGCTAGAGGATGGGACACTACTCGTACAACGTAAAGTTACAGATTATTATAAACCAGAGATGATAAGATATGACCCTATGACTGAGACAAGTGAGCGTATAGATAGTGGCCATGGCGCACGTTATTTAAGAGGGCAAGGTGAAATTTGGTATGAGGATAACGGTGCTCAAAAATTATATAACATCCAAACCAAAGTGATTAAAACACTTACACCACAGGAAATAAAAGAAGTAGAGTTGAAATCCAAACCACAAGTAGATGATAAGACAGACATTGTACCCTTACCCAAAGACTTAGATATAGATGCATTAATGGTATTGAACCTAGAACAAAGAAGACAAGGACCTGTGGCCCAGCTTACAATAGGTAGCAAGCAAGTCCCATTAGATTTTGCATACACTAGCAAGGGCTGTCAGTACGTACCGGTGAGAAATATCATGGGACTTGTACCAGTACAATTAGAAAAAGTAGATGCCAAGACTAATAAATTATCTTACAAAGGCAAATCACTCCTATTAGATGCTAGTAATAGTGCAATATTCGAGGAGAGAGCCTATGTATCATCTGATGGCCTAAAGGTGTTAGGGATAGATTGTCAGGTGGAGTATGTAGGGGAAAAGCTTCAAAAATAGAGAGATAATAAACCCAAAATACCGAGTAACTCATGTATGAGTTGCTCGGTATTTTGGGTTTGAAACTTAAAAAACTTCATGGATAGTGATATTTTCCCAGTCAGAGTAGCAAGCGATAGACTGGATTTTTTCTTGGAGGCTGAGAATAATAGCTGCGTTAAGCTTGTTAGGTGTTGAGGCATCAAACAGGCCATTGTGTGCATCAGCATCATTATCAATAATCTCATAGGCGAGGACTTCTTGCATAGCAGCAAGAGACAATGCTTGTTGATTGACAAAGCAGGGCATGTTCGAAGTCGTGGTGCCGCCACTTGTATAGTGAATAGTAAGTGGGAAACAGTTTTGTTTGGCAATGAGACCGAGCACTTTGAACATATTTTGTAGAACATCGTGGTTTGCTTGATAAAGTGTTTGACGCAAATTGAAATCTAAGGGAATAGATTGTTTTTCTGTAGCACCTGTCTCTGTGTTTGTATAGGATATAACCAGTTGTGCATTTGGCCAAAACTTGCCACCAGAAGACGAGTTGTAAAATACGGAGGAGCAGCGCTCAATGATGAGAGGGCTTGATTGGAGATTATGATATTTGATGTAATAGGCGTCTAGTTGGGCTTGGAGATAGTTTTGTAAGTAATCGTAATAGATATGGTACATAGTTATTTCCCCTTTGCTAAGTGTTTTTGGTTCTATGGTACCATATCTGGCGATAGAGTTGTAGATTTAGCATTAGGAATTTTATACCCATAGAGAAATACATCTAAAAAATTGCGGTCTGCAGTAGCAAAGTTGGTAGGGAAAGTCATACGGTGTTCATTCACGCGGACAAAACCTTGGCTTTCGTAAAAACCATAGTTGCAGATGGTATCTGTATAAAGGTAGATGTCTTGCACATTTTGGGAAAGCATATAGTCTTGGAGTTGGTGAACAAGGGACTTGCCGATCCCTAGACCACGACATTCACTGGTTACAGCAAATAGGGCAATTGAGCCGCCAAAATCAGCTTCTTTGCCTGAAATGAGGTTGGCATAGATGGAGTCCATATCTTTGAAAACGTGTAATAGTGCACGGTCTGATTTGGACACTTGGCAAAGGCGTAGGAGCTGAGAGAAACTATGGAAGCGGTGTGTAAGGGTAGTGCTTAGGGGGCAGACTTTAGGAATACTACCTAATATAATACCGATGACACGATGGTCTTTGACAGCTACGGCGCTGAAGGTGCTTTTTTCTAAACAGGAATGTAGATAGAGGGATAAGACGATATCGAGAAACTTTGGATTGGTGATGCGTTTATTAAATTCAAAGGCTTCTCCGATGATATTCTTGACTGCATTATAGTCGGATTTTTGTATTGGGCGATAAGTTATTGTACTCATGTGTAATCATCTCCTTTTCTGTTACAATAACTATAAAGCCTCCTCTAAGGGGAGAGTCAACAGAGAGAAGGTAAAAATCTATGAAGAAGCTATATGCAATAGGTGAAGTCGCAAAAATCAAAAATGTAACGATCAAAGCATTGAGATATTATCATCAAATGGGGATTATAGAGCCTGCATATATTGATGAGGAAACAGGCTATAGGTATTATACGCTGGAGCAGTTTATGCATATAGATATAGTGAAGTATTGTAGAGGGATAGGAGTTAGCATCAAAGAAATACAGCATTTATTTGCATCTCAAAATACACAGGAGTTATTGGCATTCTTGAAGCAAAAGAAAAAAGAGGTAGAGCAGACAATGCAGCAGCTAGAGGGTATTATTCAAAATATAGATGAACTGAGTGTTGCTACGGAGCACTCTAAGTTGCTATTAGAGCAGGATGAACCCGTGAAACAGTATTTAGAGGAGCGGCAGATTGCAGTCATGGCATATGAAGGTGGGGGAGAGGCGGATGAGATGCTTTATTATTCCAAACTTAAGAAGCTTCTTATGGATCATCATATACATACGTTAAACTATGGCAGGATTTATAAGGTGGAAGGAGATTGTGTTAGGCCTTGCTATGTGGCAGCAATAATCCAAAAACAAATACCTGACTCCTATGATTTTGTGAGGACACTGCCAGCAGGAGAGTATTTGTTACTCAGCTATACCAAGGCAAACGAAGCGGATCAGATACAAAAGCTCAAGGCGTATATGACAAACAATAATCTAGAGATGACATATTTTCTAGAGATGGATTTGTTAGTAGATTTCTTTAATACAGAGAGCTATAGTTGCCAAATTCAGATTTTGATTTAAAAATTACTTTACTTGTCGTAGTAATCGTGCTAGAATTACTACGATAGAAGTACTACATCAGTCGTAGTAACTTGCAGGGAGGTACACAGATGATTAGTAGTGACGTGATTAGAGGGTACAATGATACGATTATTTTGTTTCTTTTACTAGAGCAGGACTCCTATGGGTATGAGATTTCCAAGAATATCCGTACCCTAAGTGATGAGCAATATATCATCAAAGAGACAACACTTTACTCAGCATTTAATAGACTAGAAAAAAACGGCTATATCTCGTCTTATCATGGAGAAGCCACTCAGGGCAAAAGACGGACTTATTTCAAAATTACAGATGAGGGTAGAGCTTATTACAAAGAAAAATGTAGTGAATGGGCTTTAACCCAAAATGTTATTAACCGATTTATAAAGGAGATGTAAGGTTATGGAGACGATTAAAAGCTATTTGAATAATGTATTTGGCGCATTACCTCAAACGAGAGAAATTTTAGACTTAAAGAATGAACTACTTAACAATATGTTAGATAAATATGATGAACTTAAGGCTAGTGGAAAGACTGAAAATGAGGCGATTGGCATCGTGATTTCAGAGTTTGGAAATATTGATGAGTTATTACAAGAGATGGAGATTAGTGTGGAAGAGACAGTTTTAACTCCGCAGACTAAAGTTTCACAAAATGTCTTAAATGCAGAGCAGGCGGCCCACTATATTGACCTCAAATACCAAGTTTCTCGTCTAATTGGGAGAGGTGTCAGCTTGATTTTACTAGGAGTAGCCTTGTTGGTGGGGTTATCGGCATTATTTGAAGCTGGCATACTCTTACAAACAGTATCAAGCAATGCCAAAGATGTGATACCTGTTATCATCTTATTATTAATGATTGCACCAGCAGTGGGGTTATTTATCTTTTCAGGGGCAAAACTTGAGGACTATAGATTTATTGAAGAAGGGGATTTTGAATTAACCGAAGAGGCCCATGCCGTATTAGCCAAAGACTATGCTCATAAGAAACCAGAGTTTTCAAGAAAGATAGTCATAGGTGTGACACTCTGCGTACTATCACCACTCGTGATTTTGATAAGTTCTATTTGGGGAGACTTGGCATCAAGTCTAGGTGTATCTGTGTTATTACTTATGATTGCAGTAGCAACATATTTATTTATCCGTTCAGGGTCAGTGACAGAAGGTTATAGAAGACTTTTGAAATTAGATGAATATGCTACAGCACATATGATAGAAACAAAGGAGCAAAACAAGGTTATTGGAGCTGTGGCGGGTATCGTATGGCCCCTAGCAACATGTGTCTTTTTGGTAGCAGGATTTGTGTTTGATAAATGGGAGATTTGCTGGATTGTGTTCCCTATTACAGGGATTTTATTTGGTGGGTTCTGTGCCTTTTATAGTATTTTAAAAAAGAAAGTAGATGCATAAAAAATGCGTTTATCTTGTTGAAAGTGAGTCATTTCAATAAGGTAAACGCATTTTTTGGTAGGGTTAGTGGAGAAAAACAAGGAAGTATAGGCCAACACATAAAGCAAGCGTGCCTAGCACAATAAAAAGCTTGCTCACTTTTGTAGAAGTAGGAGAATCGATAATGGCACTTTCAGGATTGGCGGGGTCATATAAAATAGTGATAGTAGAATGCAGAGGTTGAGGTTCACTAGAACCGATATCACCACAAATAGTATAAGTAGAATCACCAACCTCAAAAGATATGATGGGCCAATAAGTGTAGTGATGCCTATGTGAATTTCCCATGGCTAATGATTTGCGATGATTAATAATGGTCCCCTCTGCTTGCTTGCCTACAGTCTTGAAATGCTGTGTTTGTTTCAGTGAGCCGAATCCAAGGAAGATAAAAGTAATACCTATAAAGCAGAAAATAAGTGTAATGATAAGATCAGATGACAAAATACCCACTCCTTTGTTTGGTTGTTTTTTGAACACCTTTGGTTAAAGATATTCAATTTGTTCTCTCAGTATATGAAGATAAATACAGAGTATGATAAATACTAATGTACTGACAAAAAGGAGTAGCCAATCTCTATATATTGAGTAAATCCTTTTAAAAGAGAATATTAATCTAGTTAATTATTATAATGCAAACTTATCTGTTTGATTATACAAAATATTATAACAATTATTACTAATAATTTATAGAGAGCAGGCTAAAATTTTTTAAAGAATGCTAGGAGTATCTTTTGTGATAAAAAGAATGCTTAGTATAAGCGTTAGTGCTTCTGTAATAGGGGCGACGAGCCAGACACCTGTCATGCCGAGGACTGGGGGAAGTAGCAGTATGCAAACAAGTAATACAACAAGACCTCTAGAGAGTGAGATGATAGCAGACTCCATAGCTTTACCTATAGAGGTGAAGTAGAAGGATGAAATGGTATTAATGCCGGAGAATAGGAATGAGACAGAATAGATAGTCATACCTACACGGATCATTTGGGCGATTTCATCATTTTGAATAAAGAGAGTGCTATACCATTTGGAGCCGATGAGTACCAGTGCAAGGACTACTGCGCCGGAGATGAGGACCATAGCATTGGTGATTTGACGGAGCTTTCTAGCCAGTAGATGTTTATTGGCACCATAGGTAAAACTAATAAGTGGGCTTGCCCCTTGTCCAAAACCAATGAGAATCATACTGAAGATATAGCATACATAGCCTACGATAGTAAATGCCGTGACGCCGTCGACACCTACATAGCGTAGGATGACATAGTTATAGGCAAACATAGAAATACTAAGAGACATTTCGCCTACAAATTCAGAGCTACCGTTAAATAGTGTCCCTCTAAGAATTTCTTTGGAAAAAGTAAATCTGCCGAATTTGTAGACAGTGGAGCGTTTGATAAAGAAAAACACAATAAGTGCAAGGGTTACGAGGGCGGCAATGAGTGAGGAGAAGGCGACACCTTTTACACCCCAATGGAACCATCTCACAAAGACATAATCTAGTACCATGTTGAGAAGAACATTTAGGATATTAACTTGCATAAAATATTGAGGTTTACCTTCACCTCGTATAAACATGCCAAGTGATGAGCCTACCACCATAAGGGGAAGCTGTAAAAGCATGATCCCATAATAGTCCTTAAAAAATAGGGCTACTTGTGAATCTGTATTTAAGAGTTTTAACATAGGTGAAAAGGACAGCCACATTACAAGGCTAAGTAGCGTGGTGAGGCTAATAGCCGTACAAGTGGTCTGATTAAAGACATCATGACATTTCTTAATGTCCTGAGCCCCAAGGGCCATACCAGCTATGGCTACACCACCTACAGATACCATTAGGCCTACAGCAAGGTACAAATACACAATAGGTAAACCTAAATTAACTGCAGCAAGACCTTCCTTGCCTACATAGTTTCCAATAAAAAAACCATCGGCAATGGTAATGAGTGAAGTGAGTACCATTGCAATAATCGATGGAATAGAAAACTGTAAAATGGATTGGATTTTGTTACTTTGAATACTTTCTAAATTCATATTGATTTCCTCCATATCATTATTGTTTATAGAATAGAGCATAAAGGAAATCATCATAAAAAACTTCTGTATTTGTGCCTTATTTGATAGGAATACAAAGATCGATGTCCATATTCATAGAAACACAATCAATACTTCTATAAAGTTCAAAACCGTAGCGGTCATCAATCTGACAGTTACTCTCTGGGAGCCAGACATTGAAGAGGTTTTGATAAGCTGTATAGATCTGGTTGACAGGACCACCAAAATGATAGACAGCGAACTTGCCGCCTCTGATGATATAAGTGTTTTGGAGGTTACAGTTAGGGGGGGCAGTCATACAAAGGTCATAGAGACATTCATCTACGTCTGTAATAGAGGGATCATCATAAGTACGCTCAAGAAGCAATGTTTGCTCCGTCATATAATCCCTATATTTTTGTTGGAAAGCACCCCAATGGGTCGATAATTCACCATAATTACCTTTGTGTCTTTCAAAAATAACAAAGAAGTCAGGAAGCGTTTCTATAGAGGTTTTTTGGTTACAAGCTTCAAAGGATTCCAAACCAACTACAGCGTCACTAAATATAGGGTTTGCTAATGATTTTTGCATAATACTACGGCGAAATTGAATAGGGGATAGGTTATGATGTTGTTTGAAAGAAGAACTATAATTGGAGGAGCTATAACCATAGTCCAGGCTAATGTCCGAGATACTCCTACCTTTTTCTACTTTTAAGCGAAAGGCGCTTTGTTCCATTTTGACACGCTTAATAAATTCATAGATGCTTTCACCTGTCTCATATTTAAACATTCTCGAGAAATAATGTTTTGAGAAGTGACAATGACTGGCAATCTCATCAACAGAAATAGGGTCATTGATGTGGGTTAAAATATAATCGATAGCACGATTAATAGATTCATTGGTTATCATTTTTCCTCCGTAAGGTGTTATAAATAAAAAGCAATAGAGTTATAAAG
>JBOFEH010000175.1:0-3051 GCA_051647765.1 Cellulosilyticaceae bacterium
GCATTAGAGGTTTGGATCGTACTAATATTTTTGACAATACCCTCTTGCTGCTCTAGCCCTTTTTGAATCACTTGCTCAAGCTTCTCTTCCCCTTGATGCTTGATACTTGTAATGACACTCAAATGGTTGAGCCCTACAAAAGAGCATCTGATATCTGTTGGGTCTACCCCTAATTTTTCAGCAGCATCATAAGTCATATTAATCGGTACATTACAAAGCCCTATTGTCTTAACTGATGTATGCTTATTCACAACCTCTGTAATAATCCCCGCTGGATTTGTAAAGTTAATCAGCCATGCCTTAGGACAAATGGCTTCTATATCATGACAAATATCTAGAATAACAGGTATCGTACGTAATGCCTTAGCAAAACCTCCTGGCCCTGTGGTTTCTTGGCCGATCACATCATATGCCATCGGAATACGCTCATCTCTTGCCCTAGCAGCCAAGCCACCTACTCTGAACTGAGTCACCACAAAGTCTGCCCCTTCTAAAGCAGCTGCCCTGTCTAGTGTATAGCTTACCTTTGTTTCAAGCTCTGCTTTTTTGAACATTCTTTGTACCAAATCTGTATTAATACTTACTTTACGCTCTCCATCTACAATATCTACCAAAACAACTTCTGCTACAGGTAGTTCATCCCTTTTTTGGATGAGCCCATCCATCAATTCAGGTGTATAACTACTCCCTCCACCTATTACAACCAGCTTCAATTTTTTCATAGGTTTCCCTCCATTTTTGAACTCTATTTAAATGATATCTCCTCTTCATCTAAAATGCAAGCAATTGATTTTAATTTTTTATACAATAAATTATTTATAGAAAATTTGTTTGTGTATTTTTTATAGTTATATTTCTTTTTCCAGTCATTTCTACCAATCATTGTCTATTACTCTAAATTTCCACGCACTCTGAACTGTTTGCCTATCTCTCTATTTTTGGTTATAATCCACATTTTTAGATAGTCTATTTTTACACCAACTTGATTCTTTATAAATCTCACACAAACTTTTAGTTTTAGTGTTCATAAACTCTGATATTTTCTAAATAAGAAGGGGGTATTTCTCATCGAGAAATACCCCCTTCTTATTTAGAAATCTTACTTTTGATTAATAAACCCTTGATAATATGCCATTTCTTCTTCACTTGGCCCTACTTCACCATGGATAGCAATCCCTTCTTGTCTCACACCATGTTTTCTATAGGCATTTAAGCGGTACTTACACTTGCTACCTATGATTTGAATCACATCTCTAATGGTTTTTTCATTATTTAAGCCCTGAGCTACGACTGTTCTCACCTCATATAATTTGTCTATACTTAGGAGATAGTGTAGATTTTTAAGGACTACTTGGTTGCTAAGTCCCGTTACTCTGATATGTTCCTCTTCATCGGTAGCCTTGATATCTAACATAAATTGATCCGTTAACTGCACCAATTCTACCTGCTCACCTAGGTCAATCATCCCATTGGTATCTACAAAACAAGTCAGCTGTAGTTCTTCTTTGACTCTTCTAAAAAGCTGTACCAAAAACGCTGCTTGCAAGGTACATTCTCCTCCGCTTACAGTAATACCCTGAATAAACGGACTCACTCTTTTGATTTCTTCAAATAAGCTATCTACTGTGTAGTCTGTAGTCTTAGGCGATGCCAGCTGACCACAAATCTTGGTACAGCCATCACACCCTACACATTTTTCTTTGTTCCAGACAACTTGCTGACTCTCAAGAGCTAGTGCCTGAGTAGGACACTGACTCACACATCTGCCACAATGTTTACAGTGATTAATCGTCTCTGGGTTATGGCAGTAAGTACATTTGAGATTACACCCTTGAAAAAAAATCGCCATGCGGTTGCCAGGTCCATCAATGCATGAAAAGGGAATAATCTGATTGACACGTGCCATCGCTATTGTCTCAACCTTCTATCAAAAGCTTTGGCACCATTTTTGGCGTTCATACCAAATATTGTTGCATTGTTTTTGACAGCATGTCCCTGCTCTAACTGAGCCACCTCAGACTTTTTCACAAGGTATCCTGTAACACGTACCACGTCACATCCTCCTGAATAAGCTGATATGTATCTGATGCCTACATTAAACGCCCCATCTATGACATTGACAATCGCTTCTGGATTGTTTTTGTAGGTATCCTCAAATACAAAGATATCTCCTATTCCATTGAAGAAATACTTGTGATATGGCGCTGATCTTAGAATATGCTCGAAGAGTTCTGGCTCCTCACCTACTGGGATTCTACACCCTGGAGAGATGCCTGTATCTGTATCAATCCCAACTTGTGCATGTAATAAATGTCTTCCCTCAAAACATGCCACATACGGTGATTGATATGCTGCTACAAGCTCATCTAGTCTTTGTATAATTTGCTCTCCTAGTGCATTGGCCTTGTCACCATGTCCAAATCTCTCTTTTGGTTCTGTAGCCCCAAGCAAATGGTTAACGGCTTCTGCAAGACCTACCATTCCAAACATCCCTGTAAAGTATTCTTTTTTGATAAAGCCTTCTAGTACAAGGAAGTTTGATTTAAAAAATGCCGCCTCTTCCACTAGGAATTTGATTCTCTCATCGATATAGATCAGCATCTTATTTGCCGCATCCGGTAGTTTATTATCCAAGAAATCCTCTACAGATAAGGCACTCTCTGCCAATCGACTGAGTACCAGACGTACTAAGGTATAGCCGCCTCCACCTATCAAGAAGCCATTGTAACAGCTTGCTAAAGCGTAATCCTCAGTTCCAAAATCCTTGCAGTCTAACTTATGATTTGCAAAGCTTGGCTTAGCTGTCACAAGAGCTGTACTTGCACATAACTCTGCAAATGCCTTAGACGTCAGCTCTTTGTCATATTTCATCGTCAGATTTGGCATAGCACATTGAAGCTCTTCCATAGCTTTTAAGATGAGACGTCCTGCCTTAGTCTCTATTGGCCCGATATTAGCATGCACAAAAGAGTCTGTCAGTGATCGGTCTATATGTTTTAAGTAAAGCTTAATCGCCTGATAAGCTTCTTGTTCATCTTGGACAAAAGGCTC
>JBOFEH010000176.1:0-7537 GCA_051647765.1 Cellulosilyticaceae bacterium
CATTCTTGCCCAGTCAGACGGAGCTTGTAGAGGGATTCTTGGAGCAGCTGATAGATGAGAGTGGCCATACCCATTATAAGGCATCACAGCTCCCAGCAGGTATGACCATTTATTTAGAAGATATACAGATTGAGAAGCGCAATGTACTGATAGGCAATGTCACAGGTCAGGAGCAATTAGAGGGTATTAAGAAACACTTGATTTACCATATTCCACTGAGTAAGGTCAGAGGGAGAATGTTGGGGATTGAATATATCGCCATTTACGGGAGCAAATCTTATGGGATTGGTGGCATTAGGTATTGGGGGAAGGTGAATCAGCTCCAAGTAATGCCAAGACATAAATTGCTAAAGCAGTTCCCAAACAGTAGGAGAGGATTGGATGAGGAATATGTCGTGTATACGCTAGAAGCCTTAGAAGTGTTAGGGGATCCCATTCTGGCCGACCAAGGTGGACTCAGAGATAGGCGGTATACCAATAAAACCTTGCTACACTATGCCAAAGGGTTGTCAGAGCTTGGAATTAAGACAACAGAAGAGTTTGAGTTGCATATGACACTAAGACGTCTCATGGAGGACTATAGAGTGGGTAATATAGAGGATACTACCCAATACGTAGCAGAGATTGGTGATGCCAAAGTCTATGTGATAGAGGGGAGCCAAGTGGTCATAGAGAAGGAATTGGAAACAAGGTATATAAGCCTTGCGGATATCAGTCAGAATCTTGTGAGAGAAATCAAAAATAGCGTGTTTGCCAAAGCATGTACAAGCTATTCATAGTATGGAGATTGTGCAGGAACTCCCAGAGAGTAAGCAGAAGTTACAGTGTATAGCTATGCTGTATGCATTCATAGAGAAGTTTGGGGATGAGGAAAGCAAGAGAAAATTCAAGGAGGTATTTACCATGACAGAGGTAGGTCGTATGATACTGGAAGAGGGAATAGAGCAAGGAAGAGCGGAAATGAGACAAATGCTGATTGCACAGCTTACAACTAAATTTAAGAAGATTACAATAGAGGATTTGAATGCACTTAAGAAGCTGCCAATGGATAAAATCCATGCCATAGGTAACCATATTTTTAGTATAAGTTCATTAGAAGAGCTGAGGGAGTATTTTGAAGCGTAAATAAGCAGGAGAACCACGTGTAAATGGATACGTGGTTCTTTTTGTTATGGGATATACAGTGATTTTTGGGACATATATAGTGAATACAAATCATACCTTAGTTAGGAACGAATTAAATAAGGAAGTGATTCTGTGAAAACAGTATTTTGGGGTAATTACAAAGGAGGAGTGGGTAAGACGACGAGTGTCTTCCAAATAGCGGGGTGGTTTGCCAGTAAGGGAAAGAAGGTATTGCTCATAGACCTTGATCCTCAGTGTTCATTAAGTAGTATTTGTTGTGCGAATGATGGGAATAAAGCCTTGAGCAAATTTGGTATCCGCGAGACGTTTAACTACTTGATTGAATTGTATAGTGATTATATTGCGGAGACACCTAATTTTAGAGTAAGGATGTTGACGGATAAGCTCAAAAATCGTATTAAGCCTATTGTAAAGGATATGCCTACGTGTATAGAGAAGGATGCCTTTGAGGGTAATCTTTATTTTATTCCTTCAACCAGTAGTTTTGAAAACGCTAGAATTAATGAAATGGCACAGCGGATGAGTCATAATACACTTAATGTATTGGCCATGAAGATGTTTATTGATGATTTGGGTGAGGAGTTTGATTATGTGTTTTTTGACTGTCCACCCACAACGAATATTCTCATTGAAAGTGTATTCTTGGCATCAGACTATTATATCGTACCAACTATTGTAGATGAGATTAGTGCCAAGGGGGTACAGGACTATATCATTGAGATTGAAAAAACCTATCAGAAGTATTGTATGGATTTGAATGTAGGTGGCGTTATGATGAAGGCGATTTATACCAAGCGGACTCAGTTTATAGGGGCTTTTGAGACCATTTATAAAGAGCGTTCAGGTAATTCGCATAATGAGGCACAGGTAGAAAAATTGGACCAGAATATTGGAGCAATCAGTGGACTGGTATCGTTGCTTGGGGATCAAAAGTATAGGGAGCATTGTTATAACAAGCAAGATGATGGGTTTGAATCACATAATATCTTTAAATACTATATCAGTAATAAGGATAACCGTACAAGTGGGGAGAGCATCCCTAAGAATACAGCTAGGGCTATATTGACACCTGCATATGAAGAGTTAGCAGATGTATTGATGAGTATGATATAGAGGTGGCGTACATAATGGATAGAGAAAGAGAGATTCAAGAGGCAGTCTATGCGGTGTATAGCATCCTAAAAGATGTGGTGGGTACAAAAGGTGGCAGAAGTATGTTATCACCAGATATAGTAGACAAACTTTGTTATAGCAAAGAAGAGGTCAGGAAGGTTTTGGGTAGCAAACAGACAAATACAAAGGAAACAAGTCCTAAGATTAGCCCAAGAATAGGTGATATTATAGATAGTGCTGGGGTACGCAAACTTTATTATGAAGAAATCATCAAGCTTTTTGATCCCAAACTAGCCGAGTCAACCAAAAACACCATCAAAAGGGGATTGAAAGTAGATGACTTGGTATACCTATATAGTTTGATTTCAAGTGTGGGTGCGAAGAGGATAAAGAACAAGCAAGAGCTGTTGTATATGTTCAAGGAATACTATGATAATGAAGTGCGTACAGCAGATATGAACCGTAAGCTGAAGGGGAAATAGTGGTATAGTGAGACCAATAGATATTTATCAAGTCCCAATAAACTAACCAAAATAGGAGTTATCAAATCAGAGATGAGTTTGGTAGCTCTTATTTTTGTAGCTATAGGCTCAGGTTGTAGAAATTTGTTGAGGTATAAGTATAATAGAATGAAAAATTGTGATAAAATAACAGTAAACTTTAGAAAAAAGGGGAAAATTAAAACATAATGGGATTTCTAGATAGTATCAAAAAAATAATTTTAGATCAACCAATGGCTTCAAGGGATGTAAAAGAGGTCGAACAAGAGATAAAAGAAGTAGAAGAAGAATTGGAAGAGATAGAAGAGATAGAAGAAGCAGTAGATCTAGTAGAGGCGATAAGTGTTGAGGCTGATGAGAAGAGGCCTCATAAAATAAATAAAGAAGATTTGTTTAGGGTGATATGGGAAGATGTGACTAAGTGTGGGGGTGAATAGATGAAGTTAAATAAAGAGCAGTTGAGGCTAGTTCAAAGTACGAGTTTGGGCGCAAGTGTGATTAGAGGGATAGCTGGGTCAGGGAAAACTTCTGTGGGGATGCAGAGGGTAAAATACCTATTGAAGCAGTATGCACAAAAAGATGAGCAGGTACTTGTGGTTTCTTATAACAAGGCATTATCCGAATATATGAATTATCTCTATGAACAAATGGAGGATGGGGAGAATCTGAGTTTGTTTGATGGGGAGAAGTCCCAAGGGCAAGTGGAGATTAAGACGATTGATTCTATCATGGCGGGATACTTTGGGAAGTACTGTAAGGCAAAGGGGATTCGCATGAAGATGGAATGGGAGTTGCCGTATTCAGTGATGAACAAAGCATTGGGGAAACTCAGAGAGAAGTATCCTGATGAGGGGATTTTGAAGGCCGATAAGACCAAGTTTTTGAGAGAAGAAATCAAGTGGATCAAGGGTTGTGACTATGTCAATCTAGAGGTCTATCAACAGGCGGATCGTATTGGGAGAGGCAGTGCCAAGACAGAGGGGCCAACATTACTTCGTAAGGATTCTAAGAGTCGTCAGATCATATTTGAGCTATTAGAAGAGATTGATAGACTGCTTATTACAAGGGGCAGAATAGATGGAGGTACAGCGAATATACTTGCCCTAAGATATATGCAGGCACATCCAAAGCCTGTATACAAACATATTTTAGTAGATGAGGCACAGGATTTGACTAAGGTGCAACTGGAATTTATCAAACACCTTCAAGTAGAAGATGAAGGTAGTTCGATTATGTTTTTGATGGATGCTGCACAGAGTATCTACTCTCATGCTTGGCTAGGCAAGGGAAATCCTTTTACAACGATAGGCTATGATATGAGTGGTAAGGGGGCCAAACTTGCCAACAACTATCTTACCACAACCCAGATTTCACAGTGTGCGTATAGTTTGCTTTCAAAGGAAGAGAGCATTATAAATGATAATCACTTTGTCAAACCTTCATTATTTGAAAAGCACGGGGAGTACCCTACCTATCGTAATTTTACCAGCAGCAAGGAGGAGTATCAGTATGTCATCAAGCTGGTAAAGGCATTACTCAAAGAGGGCTATAGTGGGAGAGATATTGGTATTGTATCCAAGGTCAACAAAAACTTAGAATTACTCCAGGATCAGCTCCATGAGAATAAGATTGAATCGGTGACATTTAGGAGTAGTAGAGAAAGTGCATTGAAACAGGATAAGATACAGCTTTTGACGATGCATGCCGTCAAGGGATTGGAGTTTGAAGTGGTTATTCTGATGGATTTAAATCAGGGGATTATTCCTTATGAGAAAGAAGGATGGAGTGAGGCGGATCGCTTAGAGGAGGAGATCACTGAGCGTAAGCTCATGTATGTAGGGATGACACGTGCAAAGTCTAAGCTGTTTATGTGTTCTTATGGAGAGCCTTCAAAGTTTATAAGAGATATAGATGTGCAGTATTTGACGATGCAGAGTGGCTGTAAGATGTCAGCTTATTACCATGTACCTTATGAATCTTACAAAGGGCTAGAGCAAGTAGAAGACGTTACCACAGAGGAGGAATCTGTGAGACAGTGGGTTGCGAGTGAGCTCATCAAGACCTATGGTTACCCAGAGGGGTTAATAACCTTCGAATATGGCGTCAAGAATTTCTCCAGTTATGGGAAAGTAGATGTGGCAGTCATTAATGGGCGGACACAGGAGCCTTATATCTTTGTAGAGGTTAAGAAGAGAGGGGTACCTATTCAGGAAGCCATTAACCAGTTAAAGTCTTACATGAACGTGAGTAATGTACCTTATGGGATTGCTACAAATGGAACCAATATAGCTTTTATAGATAAGATGTCGGGATATATCAAAGATATACCAGTCTGCCATATGGGTGTCCTACCTAATTCCTTACAAAAGTATCGCTTCATCAATAGAGATACTTATCAAAGTTACATACTAGAGGTAGATGAGAGTGCCCAAGAAGTAATCACTAACAATCAAGTCATTCTAAAACAAGAGTTAGAGACACTCAAGGTATACGCAGATATTGCAGCAGGTATGCCTATAGAGATTGTAGATGAGATAAGGGGCCGCTTTGAATGTCCGAGGGAATGGATTAGAGGTAAAAAAGATCTGTTTATACTTCAAGTCAAAGGCGATAGCATGGTTGGCGCAGATATTCAAAGCGGTGATTTGGCTGTCATAGAGACGACAAAAGAAGCGAGAGAACATCAGATATTAGCCATTAACTATAATGGGTATGCGACACTCAAGAAGTTTGTACGTATGGGGGATAGTATCTTGCTTATGAGTGAAAACCCAGAGTATGAGCCGATTAATATTACAGAGGGTGATATTGAGGTCATTGGAAGATTAGTGGGTGTGATTAAGCAAGAGCATGACTTCTAAAGTGCGCGTCGGCAAGCGCATCAAGTTCATCGAAATCCCAGTTGTGGGATTCGACGCGGTGGAAGGCGCGTGGTATGGCGCTGACACTAGCACTAGCGTTAGCAACAGCAGGAGAAGGCGTAGCGCATGACCATGTATCATAGGCGCCGCCTAATATGGCGAGGCATTTAGACTTGGAGATAAGCCAAGCTAGGTGTGCTCGCCACTTTTTGTGTGGCAGACGTCCACAGAGGAAGTCACTGGCATGGACTTTTTGGAAGAGCTCACGAACACGCTCTAGATTGTGGTCTAGAGTTTCGAATAATTGATCAAGGGTTTTGCGAAGAGACGCACTAAGTCGCTCGACTTTTGGGAGTTCGGGACAGAGTTCGTGATAGAGCTTAATGATTTGGTCATGATGAGAGGGAGAAGTGGTGCGCGTAGCGGTATCTCTTGTTGTATTCTTTGTAGGTAAATCTTTGGAGTAGTCTTTTGTTATTGGAGATGAAGGTTGTGGACTTGGGAGCTCCGGTAATGTGGTGTTAGGTAACACTTGGTCTAGAAGCTCATGGTTGCGAACATAGTAAGTACGGTGTTTGATACGGTCATAATAAGACAGATAGAGTTTGCCAGCAAAAGGATCACTAGATTTGAGGTAGTCTTTTTTGCTGGTATAAACTTTGCCAATGCGAGAGAATGCACAGCGAAACTCAGCTTTGGAGAAGCCCAGTTCCTCGCACCAGCTGTCACCGCTGCGGTAGAAATCGTCTTCACAAGGAGCTAAGAACTTGTAGAAGTTCTGACCTTCTGTACGTTCGAACCAGTATTCTAATTGGCTCATAAGAAGTGTAGCATTAATGCTACCAGTAATAGGGTTAAGTTCAGGGCGATAAGTGATAATACGTGTATGATTCATCATTGAATTCCTCCTCAAATTAAATATCTCTATCTGATAAATGTTGTGAGAAGGGCCAATCCCCCAAAGAAATTTTAAAAATGCAAGAAAAATAGAATATACGCTGGGGGCCAGATCCTCTTGGGAATACTATAGGAGAGCTATAATAGGACTGAAGAGAGGCGAGAAAATCATGGATTTTAAGAAGTATGAGGATACCATATTATAAAGACAATAGGCCCATAGACACGGTAGTGATTTATTTATCGGATATAAAAGATGCTAGAAATGAGTTAGACATAGGAAGTACTCGCTATTTTTGTCTTAGTAAGTTTGCTCTGGGTGTGGTTGACATCTAGCCCAAGACATATATATAGACTAAAGGGGGGAGTATATGAAGAAATTAGTAATAATCGGTATATTGGTGATGATAATGTGTAGTTCTTTGTGTGCTAAAGATGAGATTGGGAAAATAGACGCTTATTTTGAAGAAAACCAAATAAGTATGCCTTATAAAACGATTAAGAATCAGACTTATCTAGGGTTAAGGGAAATGGCCCAGCTTATGGCATTGGAGCTTAAATACGATACAAAACAAAATATTATTACTCTAAAAGATGTGCATTCGGATACTATCGTAGTAGATTTAAAGAATAAACTAATCAAAGGAGTCCGTTATGAAGGGGTGAAGCTGCCCATCAACCCACTAATGATTCACAATAAGGTGTATTTGAGTAAGGAGGATATGGAGAAGATACTACTAAGAAATATATCAATTGTTCAGGATGAATGTATACCTTATATGTGGGTATCTACAGAGCCGATTTCAATACGAAAGTTTTTGACAGGGGTAGAGGCTATAGTGGGGCAATGGAGTTGGGAAGGTTCTTCTAAACAATGGAGAATTTCTAAAGGGAAGAGTGAAAAGGAATTTTACATAGGAAAAAATAGATGTGATGTAGAGTCGGTTAAAGCAAATGAGATAATCTTTGTTGAACATGATGGAAAACGAGATATAAGAGTTAGGATATTACTAAACCAAG
>JBOFEH010000177.1:0-15617 GCA_051647765.1 Cellulosilyticaceae bacterium
TAGGCACATTTTCCATAAATGACAGCATACTGTCCTTCGGGTTTAAAATGATTTTCATTTTTTTCTACTTTAAAATAGTAGTTTGAAGCTTCAAGGGTCTCATTAGATATGAGATTATCATGATTAATTATAGCGCCAAGGGGATAACCTATATTAAAATCATTTTTAGCTGCAAAGTCATAAAAGGAGATCATGGCATTGTCTATAGATTTTGTTGAAATAGTAGGACCTAGTAAAATAGGTTCTTTAGATTTATGCGCTATCAACATTGTATTTTCATCATATTTTAAGGCATCTTCAGCTAGACTACTATATAGCTTCATGACTTCTAAAATACTTTGGAGCTTTTTCATTTCATTTAATATATGTGCTTCTTGAGACTTAAAAAGAGCGAACATCTTATCTGGCGTACGGCCTTCCATATAGGCTTTTATTTCGTCAATACTTATCCCAATTTCTCTTAAGGAGATTATTAAATAAGCTGTATTTAATTGGTTTCTAGAGTAATATCGATAACCATTTTCACCTCTATAATCAGGTGAAAGGAGCTTGATTTGATGATAATATCTTAGGTTTTCTGGTTTTATTCCAGTTAATTTAGAAAATTCTTTGATTGTCATATATGACTTTTCTTTCATTGTGCCCCCTATTTTTATAAAAAATTTATTGACCTTAAAGTAACTTTAAGGTTTATAATACACCTTGTCGGGAAATTTTACAAACTCATTTTGAGATAAGAGGAGGAAACTATGAAATATTTAATGCAATACCTAAAAGAAAGAAAAGGCAAGGTTACTTTAACTTTAGCTTTACTTTTAGGGCAGGCTGTAGGAACACTATTCATTCCATTTTTAATTGCTAACATTGTAGATAATGGAATTTTAAAAGGTGATATGAATAAAATTCTTCAAATAGGAGGATTGATGCTCGTTGTATTGCTTATTACAACAGCTATAGCAACTTTTGGAAGTTTTTATTCTGCTGATTTAGCAGCAGAACTTGGATATGAAATGAGGGATAAGCTCCTTCGCAAAAGTCAGCAATTATCTGTCCATGATTTTGATTCTATAGGTGTTTCATCTATGATTACACGTTCGACTTCGGATATATCAACTATTCAACAAACTTTTGGGTTAGTGCTTCAACTTATTGTCCCTGCCCCCTTTTTAATCGTTTCATCAATTATTATGACTTCAAGGGCGAGTGCAAAACTATCTATCGTTCTCATTACCTCAATCATAGTATTTGTAATTTTTGCGGGGCTTATTATCAATAAATCGGTTGTTATATCAACAAGAGTTCAAAAAAAGCTAGATCAAATCAATAAGGTTGTTAGAGAAAATATTACAGGGATTAGAGTCATAAGAGCTTTTGGTAATGAAGGCTATGAAAAAAATAGAGCCAGTGATTCCTTTAAAGGTTATGCTACAGATATGATTACGTTAAACAAATTATTTGCAGGACTTAACCCTATTATCTGGGCGATTATGGGGCTATCAATGGTAGTCATGCTTTGGCTAGGCGGCGTGTTATCTATAGAAGGAACAATGGAGCTTGGGCAAATAACTGCTGTTATTGAATATTCAATTATCACCTTAAGCTATTTAATTCTTGCTACATCAACAAGTGTTACGCTGCCGAAGATGATTTCGTGCTTCAATCGTATTGAGGAGGTTTTGGAGATTCATCCAGGAATTCAAGATGGTACGATTAAAAATGAAGCTACAACGAGTAATGGGCCGGTTTTAGAATTTGATAATGTTTCATTCTATTATAAAGGAGCTGAGGAGCCTGTTATCAATAAGTTATCCTTTGCTTGTCATGCAGGTGAAACGGTTGCAATTATAGGAAGTACAGGTGCTGGTAAAAGTACAATTGCTAATTTAGTTTTAAGGCTACATGATATTGATCATGGGAAAATCTCTATCAATGGACTTAATATCAAGGATTTACCTCAGAATGATTTAAGAAACAAGGTGGGGTATGTACCACAAAAGGCGTTACTATTTAGTGGAACAATTGAAAGTAACTTAATGATGGGTAATAAAAAGGCAACTTCAGATGATATCAAAAGAGCTTTAAGTGTTTCTCAATCTCAAGGCTTTGTTGAAAAATTGCAAGAAGGTACAAACGCTTTAGTGGCTCAAGGCGGTACAAATTTCTCAGGTGGTCAAAAGCAAAGGCTTGCCATTGCAAGAGCCTTAATGAGAAAGGCCCCAATATACATTTTTGATGATAGTTTTTCTGCCTTAGATTTGAAAACAGATTCAGCCCTTAGAAAAGCTCTTAAGGAAAACATGAAGGATGCAGTTAAGCTGATCATTGCACAGAGAGTAAGTACCATTATGGATGCTGATAAGATTCTTGTTCTAGATCAAGGCGAATTAGTTGGTCTTGGAAAACACCAAGAATTACTAGAAAATTGCTCAGTATATCAAGCAATTGCTAAGAGTCAAATGAATATATAAGGAGGGACTAGGGAATGAAAGAAGATAAAGATTTGGAAAAAGAGAGAGAAGAACTTGGGGAAGATATCCCAAGAAACACAATGAAGACTGTTAAGAGATTAATGGTGAGACTTAAAAATCAAAAGACAAAGCTTATCATCGTTGGTATTTCAGCGTTGCTAGGAAGTGCGGCTTATGCAGTATTACCTCTTATCATTGGGAATGCCATAGATAACCTTCTTTATGCAGTGAGGAATTTTAATGAAGCTACAAGTGTGATAGGGTCTGCGTTTAATGCGCTCAAGCTTCCCATAATCATGTTAGTATCAGTGACATTAATAAACAGTTTACTGGCGTATCTACAACAATATATTATAGCCAGTATTGGTGAAAATTTAACTTACACATTACGTATGGAAATTAGCGAAAAACTACATAAATTGCCACTTAAATACTTTGATTCCCATAAAAAAGGGGATGTCATGAGTAGAGTAACGACTGATCTTGAAAAAGTATCACAAGTTATGCAAGTTGGATTTATGCAATTTATTTCATCACTCTTTACAATAGTACTGACTGTTATAGCAATGCTTGCTTTAAATGTGAAACTTTCGTTACTTATATTTGTATTTATTGGAGCTAGCGTAGTTGCAACAAATTATGTAGCTAGGCTCAGCCAAAAATACTATACACAAAACTTTATTGCAATGGGTGATTTAACTGGGAAAGTTGAAGAAGTATATTCCGGGAATATTGTCATTAAGGTGTTTAACAAGCAAAAGGATATTATTGATGAAGTGGTAGCGCTTAACAAAAAGCAATTTGAAGCCAATAGAAAAGCCCAATTTGTTGAGTTTGCAATTTATCCAACGATAAGACTTTTAAGTCAACTTGGCTTTATAGCAACAGCAATAGTTGGGGGAATAATGACGCTTAATGGTCGTATTTCACTAGGTGGAATACAAGCCTTCTTACAATATGTCAATCAAGTATCAGAGCCAGTTACACAAGCTTCATATGTTATTATGGCGCTCCAATCTGCAATAGCGGGTGCCGAAAGAGTATTTGAACTTTTAGATGAGGAAGAAGAAGTTAAGGAAACAGAAGCTTCATACGAAAGATGTCCAATAACAGACGGAAAAGTTAACTTTAAAAATGTTAAATTTGGATACAGTGAAGAAAAAACCTTGATAAAAGACTTAAATCTTGAAGTAAAGCCAAATGAAATGGTAGCAATAGTAGGCCCAACGGGTGGTGGAAAGACTACTTTAATTAATCTAATCATGCGTTTTTATGAGTTGAATGGTGGAAGCATCTCAATAGATGGAACAGACATAACACATATTAAACGTAATGAACTGAGAAGACAAATTGGAATGGTGCTTCAAGATACATGGCTATTTGAAGGTACAATAGCAGAAAATATAGCCTATGGGAAAATGGATGCATCAAGAGAAGAAATCGTTGCAGCAGCAAAATCTGCTTGCTGTGATCATTTTATAAGAACATTAGAACATGGGTATGATACAGTGATTTCAAGTGAAACATCTACCATATCACAAGGGCAGATGCAGCTCCTCACAATAGCAAGAGCAATGCTAACAAATCCGAGCATCATGATCCTAGATGAAGCCACATCAAGTGTTGACACGAGAACAGAAGTAGAAATACAAAAAGCACTATCTAGATTAATGAAAGATAAAACAAGCTTCGTCATTGCCCATAGACTATCAACAATACAAAATGCAGATATGATATTAGTCGTAAAAGATGGAGACATTATTGAAAGAGGAAACCATGAAAGTTTACTAGCGGAAAATGGCTTTTATGCTTCACTTTATTACAGTCAGTTTGAAGTGGCAAGCTAACTTGTCGCAAGACATCTGCGTCGTGTAGAGGAAATAGCTAACAATCCTGGTGCAACATCGTCTTTTCCTTCTGTAATCGCCTAATGAATGTTATTTTATTGGTAAAGCATGTATTATGTGATAAAATAAACACAATTAATCAATAGGGCTATTTGAAATAGGCATAAGGGTAGAATGAGAAAGGGTGAATCATATGAAGGAGACTGCACTTATACTTGAAGGTGGCGGGATGCGAGGTATTTATACAGCAGGGGTACTAGATTTTTTGCTAGAAAAAGAAATAGATTTGACTTATTGCAACGGGGTATCTGCGGGGGCGTGCCAAGGGGTATCCTATATGTCTAAGCAGCACAAAAGAAACTATGATGTCATCATAGGATACATTAGAGATAAACGTTACTTGAGTTTTGGGAATCTCTTGAGAACGGGGTCTCTTTTTGGAATGGATATGCTTTTTAATAAGATCCCTAATGAGCTGGTACCCTTTGATTATGAGGGGTATAAAAATGCAGGGAGTACTTTTAATGTAGGTGTTACCAATTGTGAGACAGGTGAAAGTGAATTTTATCCTATCAAAGATTTTAGGGATGGGTATGAAGTTTTACAGGCATCTATTTCACTTCCGTTAGTCGCACCCATTATGGCGTATGATGGGAAGGTGCTATTAGATGGAGGGATTACGGAACCTATACCTATTTATAAGGCTATTAAAGACGGGTACAAAAAACATCTCGTGGTACTGACACAGCATCAAGGCTATACAAAGCAACCTACAAAGATTACAAGGCTCCTAAAGCTTAAATATAAGAAGTACCCCAAGTTGATTGAAGCAATGGTGAGGCGTCATGAAGTTTATAATGAGACGGTAGCATATATTGAACAGCTTGAAAAAGAAGGACAGTGTATCATTATTAGGCCAAGTAAGCCGCTTGGATTAGGGCGGTTTGATAAAGACTTAGAAAAGCTAAAACAAGCCTACAAACAAGGGTATGAGGATGCCAGGAATCAAGAAATGAAAATGAAAGCTTTTTTAAAATAGGCAGTAGCCTTAATGCGTCATTAAAAACTAAGAATGAATCAGCAGTAGTTGCTTAGACATTCTTAGTTTTTTGTTTTTAGGAACCTCATTTCCTTGAGGGCAAGAGGTGTATTTTGAAGACTATATATTGACACTTATCTATATGAATGATACGCTAGTTGTAAACTAAGAGAGTAGAAGAATAGGGAGATGACATGAAAAGAGTAGATTTAACCCAAGGAAATGTCTTGAAAGTATTAACAGCCCTTGCACTTCCTATTATGGGAGGTTCATTGCTACAATTTGCTTATAACCTAGTAGATATGCTATGGGTAGGTGGATTGGGGACGGATGCTGTAGCAAGTATTGGTTCATCGAGTTTTTTTATTGGACTAGGCTATGCCATTAATGCCATAGTTGTGATTGGTGGTGGGATCAAAGTTTCCCATTCTGTTGGAAAAAAGGATGCTTGTGAAACGAAGCAGTATATGAATGCTAGTCTCGTCCTTAATGCATTACTGGGGATAGGGTATGCATTAGTTCTCATTGGGATGGGAAAACATTTTATTGGTTTTCTAAAGATGGATAATCCCATAGTCGAAAATAACGCCTATCTTTATTTGGTGTGGAGTGCCCCCATGATGTTTTTTGCCTTTTTTAATCTGCTTTTTACGAGATTATTAGGGAGTTTTGGGAATAATAAAGAAGCTTTTAAAATCAGTGCCATTGGGATTGTTATTAATATTGTATTGGATCCCCTATTAATTTATAGTTTGAGACTGGGTGTTTTAGGTGCTGCCATAGGAACACTTATAGCCAATGCTGTGATGTTTGTGCTCTTTTTGGTGAAGGGTAAATCCTTATTATGGTTTGACCGAAAAAGTGGTGTGGATTATGATAAAATCAAGGAAATTTTGCGTCTGGGGCTTCCTATGGCATCTCAAAGGGTGTTGTTTACGCTAGTGAATATTATACTGGCTCGGATTATTGCTGTATTTGGCTCCGAAGCCATAGCGGCTCAAAAAATAGGTGTTCAGATTGAAGCGGTTACTTATATGGTTATTGGCGGCTTAAATGGTGCGGTGGCAAGTTTTATAGGTCAAAACTATGGTGCCAAAAAGTATGAGAGAATCCATAAGGGTTATCAAACAGCCTTAGGTATTGGATGGAGTTATGCCTTGTTAACAACCGTTGTTTTTATGGGACTATCAGGGCCTTTGGTTAGGCTTTTTGTAAATGACCCTAAAACCGTTCAAATTGCTGTGAGTTACTTACAAATTATTGCCTGTTCACAGCTGTTTAGTGCCACAGAGATGATTACCAATGGGCTTTTTACAGGGATTGGCATGCCTAAGGTTTCGGCTAAAATTAGTATGTTATTTACGGTGCTGAGGATTCCTATGGCGCTACTATTTATGCCTATACTAGGTGTAGCGGGTGTGTGGTGGAGTATCACCTTTTCGAGTGTGTTAAAAGGTGTTGTAGCTTATGTGTTTTATAAAGTAAAAGTACAAAAAGAGGTATGTAGATGATCAAACAATTATACAATAAACGAGGTTTAATGAAGGGACATTTTGGAATCGAACGGGAAGGGCTCAGGTGTGACGCAAAAGGAAGGCTTGCTAATACACCTCACCCAAAGGTGTTTGGAGAAAAACTTCAAAATCCTTATATTACAACGGATTTTTCAGAGAGCCAATTGGAGCTGATTACACCAGCTTTTGCATCCGTCCAAGAGACGCATGATTTTTTGACAGCGCTCTATGATATTGCAGCATTAGAGATAGGGGATGAATATATCTGGGCACAATCTATGCCTTGTATTATTCCAGAAGACGAACAGATTCCTGTAGCCACATATGGTGATGGTCCATCAGGAGAGCAGGCACATAACTACCGTAAGAAGCTCCTAGCCAAATATGGTGGCAAAAAACAGCTCTTATCAGGCATTCACTATAATTTTTCTTTTGATGAAAAGCTCATTGAAGAACTGTATGAAGCCTATGGGGAGGGGAAGAGCTATAAGGTTTATAGAGATGAAATCTATTTAAAGGTCACAAGAAATTACCTGAGATATAGATGGCTATTGATTTATTTGTTGGGAAGTACCAGTGTGGTCCATGAGAGTTATATGAAACAATGTGTGACAAAACTAGAACCCGTAGATGAGGAGAGTTACACGAATCAAGGGGCCCTGTCTTATCGTAATAGTGAATGTGGCTATACCAATAAGGTGACGCTATATCCTGACTACCATAGTGTTGAGGCGTATGTGAGAAGTATTGAGCAATTTATGGAGGAGGGCTGGATTGAAAGTCCTAATGAACTCTATAGTCAGATTAGGCTCAAAGCCTATGACAAGGCAAACCAACTGGCTTCTTTGAGCAAAGAGGGAATCGCCTATTTAGAATACCGCAGTATCGATAGCAACCCTTTTGACCGAGCGGGTATTGCTTTGGATGATCTTTATTTTATGAAGATTTTTAGCTTGTTTTTGCTATGTGAAGAAGAGAGTTCTTATGACAAGTGGCAAGAAGAGGCTCTTGAGAATCAACGTAGCATTGCGCGTTTTGGGCAAGGGGATGTGATACTTTTAAGAGATGGGGAAGAGATTCATAAGGAGGCTTGGGGACTGCAAATTCTAAGACGTATGCAAAACCTAGATAGGGAACTAGAATTAGGTCAAAGTGTGGTCATAGAGCAAATGATCGCCAAGCTGAAGGACTATAAGTTAACTTATGCTTATCGCATCATGGAAGAGGTGAAGGCAAAGGGCTATGTGAATACGCATCTTGAATTGGCTAAGAGCTACAAAGAGCAGGCTTACCGTAATCGCTACCGATTAAAGGGATACGAGGATATGGAGCTATCGACTCAGCTCTTGATGAAAGAAGCTATTAAAAGGGGGATTAAAGTCGATCTATTAGATCGAAGTGAGAACTTCATTGCGCTCCAAAAAGAAGATACTATACAATATGTGAAGCAAGCTACCAAGACCTCTAAGGACAATTATGTAACAGTTTTGATGATGGAAAATAAGACTGTCACTAAGGAAGTGCTTCGCCGACAAGGGATTAAGGTGCCGAGAGGTGATAGCTTTGATTCTAAGGAAGCTGCCTTTGAAGTCATAGATCAGTTTGTGAATAGACCAGTAGTGGTCAAACCTAAATCTACTAATTTCGGAGTTGGGATTAGTATTTTTCCAGGGGGAAGTGGGGAAGAGGATTTAAAGCAAGCGATTGCTATTGCATTTGAACATGATCAGACCATTTTGATTGAGGAGTTTGTCAGAGGTAAAGAATACCGTTTCTTGGTGATAGATGATCAGGTAGTAGGTATTTTGCACCGCGTACCAGCTAATGTCATAGGTGATGGCGTGCAGGCCATCAAGGAGTTAGTGGCGGTCAAAAATCAAGATTCCCTAAGAGGAAAAGGCTATAAAACCCCATTAGAAAAAATCGCTTTGGATGAAAGTGCCCAGCTGTTTTTGAAACAAAAAGGGATGACGTGTGATACCATTGTGGGGAAAGATGAAGTTGTTTATCTTAGAGAAAACTCTAATATCAGTACAGGTGGAGATAGTATTGATTATACGGATGTTATTCCAGATCGTTATAAGCAAATTGCTATCCAATCGGCTCAAGCAGTCGGTGCGAAAATATGTGGTGTGGATATGATGATTGAAGACTTTGCAGATGGGCAGACAGACTATGCCATTATTGAACTCAATTTTAATCCTGCCATTCATATTCATTGCTATCCTTATAAAGGGGTAGAACGTAATATTGCAAAAGAGGTCCTAAAATTACTAGGTTTTTTAAGCGCAGAAATAATACATGAATAAGACGAGATCCTTCATTATAATATAAAAGAAGGTAGTCGTTTGAAAGGAGATTCCATGGGAACACACTATCAGTCTAATCAAAAAGAGCGTATTCAGGTGAAACACCCTAAATCTTACAAAGTATTGATGCATAATGATGATTTCACGACGATGGAATTTGTTGTGGAGGTACTCACTCAAATTTTTAATCAGACAGAGGCCAAGGCCCATCAGGTGATGATGGATGTGCACCGTGTGGGAAGAGGTGTAGCGGGTATTTATTCCTATGATATTGCAATGACAAAAGCAACACTTGCTATGAGTTGGGCAAAAGAGGAAGGTTTCCCTTTTAAGTTGACAGTGGAGGAGGTTTAAGATGAGCATATCCCATTTGTTAACAGAAATGATATTACAGGCTCGTGATTATGCCAAGGATTATGGTCATGATTATGTGACACCCGAACATATTTTGTGGGTGATTTGTGGTTATGACTTCTTTATAGAGTTAATTGATCAGCTAGGGGGAGATTGTGACCAACTAAGGGCAAATCTTGAGAACTATTTTGCAGAGTGTTTTGGCGAAGGTACTGGTCATGCAGAGCCTATTGAAAGTTTTACACTGCAGCAAGCGTTTGTGTTAGCTGGGCATCAAACGGTCAATAGTGGCAAGGAACAAATCGAAGTGGTTCATATGCTAGGCGCTATGCTAGAAATGCCAGAAAGTTATGGGGTTTATTATATTGCAGAAGAGGGTATTGACCCCAAAGAGTTGCTTTTTGAACTTTGTCATCTTGAAGATTTAGAAACTCCTATTGAGCTGGATGCACCTGCAATGTTCCATAAAGAAAAGCTTCGAACAGAATCTAAAGATACTGAGGAACTATCTTATTTGGTAAACTTAACAGAGAAAGCCAAAAATCATAAGGACCCCTTGATTGGAAGAGAGTCGATCCTTGAGCGTACGGTGCAGGTGCTTTGTAGACGCTACAAAAACAATCCGATTCATATAGGGGAACCGGGTGTGGGTAAAACAGCTATTACTTTGGGGCTTGCCAAAAGAATTGTCAGCGGTGAGGTACCAGAGACGCTTAAAGGAGCAGAAATCTTTGCGCTTGATTTAGGTGGGATGTTAGCAGGGACACAGTATAGAGGCGATTTTGAAAAGCGTCTCAAAAAAGTGTTTGAAAAACTTGCTAAGCATGCTAAGCCTATTCTCTATATTGATGAGATTCATAATATTGTAGGGGCTGGATCCAGTGGTGGTGGGTCTTTGGATGCGTCAAATCTCATCAAGCCCTATTTGACAGAAGGCAACATAAGGTGTATTGGGGCAACAACTTTTGAAGAGTATAAGAAGTATTTTGAAAAAGATAAAAGCCTCGTAAGACGTTTTCAGACCATTGAAATCAAAGAGCCGACTGTACAAGAGACCATTACTATTTTGGAAGGTATAAGAGAGAGTTATGAGGACTATCATGGTGTCAAGTATACGGATGAGGCCCTGATAGCAGCTGTTAAGCTGAGTCATCAGTATATCAATGATAAGTATTTGCCAGATAAGGCGATAGACCTGATAGATGATGCAGGGGCTTATATGGTACTCAATCATTGTGGCAAGAAGACGTTGGAAGTGACGCAGCATACGATTGAAGATGTTCTTTCTAGAATATGTCATATTCCTAAACAGACTATTGAAAGCAATGAACTAGGTAAAATCAAGCGTCTTGAAAACCAACTTGCTAGTAGGATTTTTGGTCAAGAACAGGCGGTTGTAGAGGTAGTCAAATCGATTAAGATATGGGCGTCAGGACTTGGAGATAGCCGTAAACCTATAGCGAGTATGCTGTTTGTAGGGCCTACGGGAGTCGGAAAGACAGAGATTGCTAAGTGTCTAGCAGATAGTCTAGGTGTCAAGCTGATCAGGTTTGATATGAGTGAATATACAGAAAAACACACAGCATCTAAGCTCATAGGGGCGCCTGCTGGGTATGTGGGCTATGAAGAAGGCGGGTTACTGACAGATGCTATTCGTAAAACACCGTACTGTGTTCTCTTGCTCGATGAGATCGAAAAAGCGCATAGTGATATCTTTAATATGTTACTGCAAGTAATGGACTATGCAACCCTTACAGATAATCAAGGTAAAAAAGCTGATTTTAGAAACGTCGTGCTGATTATGACTTCTAATGCAGGCGCCTCACAGATTGGGAAGAGCCTTGTAGGGTTTGGTGAACGCGTCATTGAAGGGAATGCTATAACTGAAGAAGTCAAGAAAGTATTTACGCCAGAGTTCCGTAATCGTCTCAGTCATACTGTTGTCTTTAATCATATCAATGAGGAAGTCTCTCTTCAAATTGCAAATAAAGAGCTGAGCCAGTTCAGGGAAAAACTCACAGAAAAGCAAATCAAGGTGACATTTGCTAAAAACTGTGTAACAGCTATTGCCAAGCAAGGTGTTTCAAAAGAGTTTGGTGCAAGGGAGATTGGCCGTATTGTTGAGAGACAAATCAAACCGCTACTAGTAGAGGCGCTACTAGGTGGTGAACTTAAGGCTGGGATGACGTGTCAAGTCACTTATGCTAAGGGGAACTATGCCCTTAAAATCAAATAGAGCACATATTTAGGGGTGAATACTCCCATACTATAGGCAATAAACTTATAGGAAATGGAGGTTCTACTATGCAGACACCTTATCAAATGATTGATAAAGATGTATTGGGCGGCAATACAGGTGCACTCTATAACAAACAGGTCATACATGAAGAGACCAATCTCTCCACGCCATCAGAGGACAATGTCATTGAGGCTAAAGAGTGGGTAGATAATGGAAGTAGGTTATAGTCTAGAGAGCTTTGTGAGGAAAATTCCTTACAAAGCTTTTTTGACAGACACAAATAAATAAGCTAAACTATATAAGTAATAATAATTATTAATGAAAATATAACACGTAATAGGTTGAGGTGAATCCAATGGGAAATTGTAATACTTGTCCTTCTAAGGAAGGATGTTCAAAACCACAAGATCAATGTGGTATCGTTATGAATCCAAACAATCAAATCAAACATGTCATAGGGGTTATGAGTGGCAAAGGTGGTGTCGGTAAATCATCCGTATCGGTAATGCTAGCACAGCAATTAGCCAGTGAAGGGTACCAAGTAGGTATTTTGGATGCGGATATTACAGGGCCAAGTATACCGAGACTTACAGGTGTGGCAGATGTACGTGCGGGAGGTACTGATGGTGAGATTTATCCTGTAACCAATGATGAAGGCATTAAGGTCATCTCTATCAATCTCCTATTAGAAGATGAGGGACAACCAGTGGTTTGGAGAGGTCCTGTGGTAGGTAATGTTGTTAAGCAATTTTGGGAAGAAGTCGTATGGGGTGAACTGGATTACCTTGTTGTAGATATGCCACCAGGTACAGGTGATGTGGCACTAACAGCGCTGCAAATTATGCCGATTTCTGGAGTGGTTATGGTGTCTACACCACAAGATATGGTTTCTATGATTGTGACAAAAGCCGTACATATGGTACGTAAGATGGGTGTAGAAGTATTTGGTATTGTGGAGAATATGAGTTATATTCAATGTCCAGACTGTGACAAGCAAATTAAGATGTTTAGCGGAGCGGGTATTGAAAGGTTCCTTGAGGAAAATGACCTTCGTTTACTTGGCGAATTACCAATGATTCAGGAAGTATGTCAGCTTTCAGAAAAAGGGTATAGTGAGTCTAAGGAAACAATCCAAAAATTATTTGCACCGATTGTGAGAAATATCCTAGATAAATAGAATGAGAGCTGTGTAGATGGGGTATGCTAAACTTAACCATTTAATCAAAAGAGGTGACTGATATGGATAATGAAACGAAGATTGTAAATGGTCAAGTAGAAAGTGCAGAGGCATTTAATCAAACAGCAGCCCAAACACTTGCCAATAATGCCAATATGGTTGTATCAGAAGGCGGCCAAGGTGCTAGAAGCATTACCAAGCTCATTAAAGAGAGTCAAGATGTGGTAGGTTATGAATTATCAGATGGTAGCCATGTTTCTGTTTCTCAAGCAGTAGAGATGGCAAAAGCCAATCAACTAGAGCATGTAGGGGTATCTGTTTCTAAGACAGGAGAACCTTATTTAAGGTCATTACCAGATGGTGATGAGTCTAATAACCTTAGCCATCTGCCTTCAATAACACAATAAATCTCATCAAAAAATAGGGCTTCCCTTCAAGGGGAAGCCCTATTTTTTAGGCACCAAGATATGCTTTACGTACTTGGTCATTGCTGAGAAGTTCTTTGCCAAGGCCACTCATGAGGACATGACCTGTTTCTAATACATAAGCGCGGTCAGCGATTTGGAGCGCCATGTTGGCATTTTGTTCAACAAGGAGTACCGTTGTACCCGATGCATTGATTTCTTTGATGATATTAAAGATTTCTTGAACCAAAATAGGTGCAAGCCCCATAGAAGGTTCATCAAGTAGTAATACTTTAGGGCGAGACATCAATGCTCTTGCAATAGCAAGCATCTGTTGCTCTCCACCACTCATTGTACCAGCTGTTTGCTTGCGGCGTTCTTTGAGCCTTGGGAATCTATCATACATTTTAGCGATGTCTTCTTGAATTTGCTGCTTATTACTAATAATATAGGCCCCTAGTTGAAGGTTTTCTTCGACACTCATTTGAGCAAAGATACGTCTGCCTTCTGGTACGTGTGCCATTCCCATAGGGAGTAGTTTGTGTGCGTCAACATTGGTAATAGATTTTTCATTTAGTAAAATGGAGCCAGAAGTTACTGGGATTAGCCCAGAAACAGCATGGAGAATAGAGGTTTTACCAGCACCATTGGCACCGATGAGTGTGACGATTTCACCTTCTCCTACTTCAAAAGAAATATCGGATAAGGCATGGATATTACCGTAATGCACATTAAGTTGATCGACTTTTAACATGATGTTCCTCCTTTAGCTTCCTAGATAAGCACTAATAACTTTTGGATTAGATTGTATTTCTGTAGGGGTACCACGTGCAATTACTTCCCCATAATCAATAACAACGAGGCGTTCGCAGATTCCCATAACAAGGTGCATATCATGCTCGATGAGTAAAATAGCAATATCGAAACGGTTTCTAATGAGTTCAATCGTATGCATGAGCTCTTGTGTCTCGTTAGGATTCATCCCAGCAGCAGGTTCGTCTAGTAATAAAAGCTTTGGTTTACCAGCAAGTGCACGAGCGATTTCTAATTTACGCTGCTTACCATAAGGGAGATTCATGCTGAGCTCGTTGGCGAATGCATCCAGTTCAAAAATCTTAAGAAGTTCAAGAGCTTCTTTTTCAATACGTGCTTCTTCTTTTTTGTATTGCGCTAGCTTTAAGATACCCTGTACGCAGTTGTATTTGAGCTCGTTGTCAAAAGCAACTTTGACATTATCAAGAACAGTCATTTCTTTGAAAAGGCGAATGTTTTGGAAAGTACGTGTAATCCCTTTTTTGACGATTTGATGAGTTTTGAGTTTGTGAATAGGGACACCATCAAAAATAATAGCCCCTTCTGTTGGCGTATAAACCCCAGTGAGTAAGTTGAAGACAGTTGTTTTACCGGCACCGTTAGGACCGATTAAGCCTACAAGTTCCCCTGGTTCAATATGGAGTGTGAGATCAGAAACAGGTTTGATCCCACCGAAGTTAACACTCATGTTTTGGACTTCAAGAAGTGGCATGTTATTTTCCCTCCTCTAACGATTGATGTGATGTTTTGCTTAATTTGCCTTGTAAAGTATTGCGAATGGTTGCAATGGTAATGCCTTTTGCTTTACAAATCATAACGATAAGTAACACCAGTGAATAAATTAGCATGCGGTATTCAGAGAATGCACGGAGTGATTCGTTAAGAATACCAAGGACAATAGCTGCAATCACTGTTCCAACTAAGTTCCCCATACCCCCTAAAACAACAATGATGAGGTACTCAATAGAGGAGAGGAATCCAAAACTAGCAGGGTTAAGTACTTGGTGGTAATGGGCATAGAGACCACCACCAATACCAGCAAAGAAAGCTGCTACGGCAAAAGCAAATGTCTTGTAGTAGAAGGTTGAAATCCCTGTACATTCAGCTGCAATTTCGTTTTCGCGAATCGCAATAATGGCACGGCCATGTCTCACCTTGATGAGCGCATAAATAATCATAACAGTAATGACTGTGAGGACAAATGCCATGGTGAAACTACTGTAGCGTGGGATGCCAGAGAGTCCTTTGGCACCATTTGTGATTTTGAGGTTGTTAAGGACGATACGGATGATCTCACCAAAGCCTAAGGTGATAATACCGAGATAGTCGCCTCGCAATCTGAGTGCAGGAATACCGATAATAAGTCCTACGAGAGAGGCGAGTAAACCACCGCAGATGAGTGCTAATGGGAACTCGATGAACACAGGGAGTTCGAGATTCATCGTAATAATAG
>JBOFEH010000178.1:0-52228 GCA_051647765.1 Cellulosilyticaceae bacterium
ATTTGCAAGATGAAAGTGTTGAGGTTCTAAAGCAGTTTGGTACAGCTGTGGGGTACTTGGATAAGGAGATGCAAAAGAAAAATATTGAGATACTATTAGGGAAACTAAGACATATTTATACGCGTGATCAGGAGAACTATGAAAAAAAGAGTAAGTTAAATACGACAATTGGGATGCTTGCAGGAGTATGTGTTGCAATAATTTTAGTATAAGGGAGTGACGTAGATGGGTGAAATGATGGAATTAATACAAGTAGCAGCAATAGGGATAGTTATGTGGTTACTGACTACCATACTGAAACAATCAAAAATGGATGTCATTGCAAATGTGGTATCCATTGTAGGGGTTATCATTGTGTTAATAATGACTGCAAAGTATATCCTTGAATTTTTCCACGTTGTTGAGACGATGTTTACTTTATAGGAGGGAGGCAAATGGAGATATTAAAACTAGTGGGTTTTGGACTAGCAGCTATGGTGATGATTATGCTTATGGGAGAGCAGAACAAGACAGTTGCCGTAATTATGAGGTTGCTAGCCTCTGTATTGATGTTGATGATTATCGTTCCACAGTTACAAGTGGTTTTTGATGTCATTTATAAGCTGGCAGATAAGGTGAGCCTCAGTGAGGGGTATTTGTCCATCTTGTTTAAAGTGATAGGAATTGCCTACGTTGCGGAGTTTGCCTATCAGATTTGTAAAGATGGTGGAGAAGAGGCTATTGCGAGCAAGATACAATTAGCGGGAAAAGTCATGATATTGGTTTTGGCGGCACCTATAGCTTTGGCACTTATTGATCTCATTACAGGGTTACTATAAAGATGTGTGGGGTGAGCTTATGCAAAAGAAAATTTTAAGCATCCTATGCCTCGTATGCATATGGATGGGACTTAGCACAGTGGTTGTTTATGGGAGTGAAGTGCCAAGTCAGACGCAGCAAAATCAAGTTTTACAAAGTCAGCTGGATATGCTCAATTGGGACGAGGTCAAGCAGATTGAAGAACGGCTCAAAAGTGAGGTGCCGCAGCTTAGAGATTATAATTTAAGTGAGAAGGTTATTAGCCTTATGACAGGGCAAGAGCGTTTTTCGGTAGAAGAAGTCTTGAGGATGGTAGGAGAAGCATTTTTTGGAGAGATACATACTTATATTGATATTGTAGTAAGGTTTATACTGATTGTCCTTCTATGTAGTTTGTTGCAGACACTCAGCACATCTTTTAAATCGGGAAATGTGACTAAGGCAGGGTTTATGGTCTGTTATATGCTCATTATCTATACGGTCATGCATTCATTATTTATGATTGTGAATGTAGCTAGTCAAACGATTAGTCAGCTGTGCGATATGATGATGGTAGCAGTTCCAACACTGCTTGGCTTTATGGCCATATCGGGCTATATTACATCGTCTACAGCACTTGCACCCGTTATTGTAGGTGGACTTAATTTGATTGCCTTTGTGGTGCAAAAGGTGATTTTGCCGCTAGTGGTCAGTGTGGTGATTTTGCAGATTGTCAGTAGTATGAGTGAGGAAATCAAGGTAGATAAATTGGTCAAGCTGTTTTATAGGGGGACCAAATATGTCTTACGGGGGATTTTTTGGGTAAGCTTATCGATTATGGGGATTTATAAGGTGACACTGCCGCTTATGGATGTGGCGATGAAGAAGGGGGCATTGACTTTTGGGACAGCCTTTTTGCCAGTCATAGGAGATGCCACTAATGGTGCACTTGAATTTATTATGGCATGTGCACAAATGGTCAAAAACTCCTTTGCAGTGGGGGTCATTATATGGATTTGTATTTTGGTAGCAGTACCTCTTATCAAGATTTTTGCTTATATTGTGCTCTATCATGCAGCAGGAGCACTTGTGCAGCCTATTGGTGAGAAGAAGATGACAGATATTGCAACAAACCTTGCCAAAGGGTGTGAGTTTGTCATGAGTTGTGTGGGGATTGTTTCTATACTTTGTGTTGTGGTCATGCTCATTTGTGTGAGTATAGGAACCAACTTAACATAGGGGGGCAAAAGATGAGAGAATATTTACAAGTATTGATATGGACAATGTTATTTGTGGTGATGGTAGAAATGGTTTTTCCAAGTTCTGATCTTAAAAAGTATCTCAAGCTTGTGTTAGGGTTTATTGTGGTTTATACCATTGCCTCACCGATTATAGGGATTGTATCGCAAGTTAATCAAAAAGATACTTTTGGGGGATATTTAATGTACTACCAAAAGATGTTAGGAACGCAGGTAGCCTATAGTGAGTTTGAAGAAGAGCAAAAAAGGCAGCAAGAGGGTCTAAGAGATGTGTATGAAACGCAAATCACATCACAGGTCAAACAGATACTAGAAAAGAAACTACCTATAGATGTAAGACAAGTAGATGTAGAAATGAGCCAAGATCCTATGGATTTTTCAGTACAGGAAGTGGCGCTCACTATCACGCTCAAGGAAGAAGAGGGTGGATCCATTAAAGTACCAAAAGTAAAAATAGGAGAAAAGACTGAAAGTTTAGCGCTTAATGATGAGCATCTCAAAGAAGAAGTGAAAAAATGTTTAAAAGACTTCTATAATTGGGACAACATTAATATACATATAACAGTACAACACAAATAGATAAAGGATGTGAAAAAGTATGGCGGATAAAGTTAAGTTCACAAAGCAGCAATTACTGATGATGAGCGCAGCAGGGGTGATTGCTATAGGATTACTGATGACTTATATGCCAAGAACCCCAAAAGAAAAGCCTATTGAAGACAAACAAGTGGTGACTGTGAATTCGCAAAAAGAAGAGCTCACGTATGAAGAACTATTAGAGAAAAGACTAGAAGCTATACTAGGACAGATGGAAGGAGCGGGCAAAGTTGATGTGATGGTAACAACCAATGCTTCCAAAGAGAAAGTCCTTGCTTCAGAGGTAGTACATAATACATCTGATACACAAGAAGTAGACGGCGCAGGTGGTACAAGAAGTACCAAAAAGTTAGACGAGCAGAACAAGGTTGTGATGCAAAATGGTAATACACCTTATGTAGTCAAGGAAAACAGACCTCAAATAGAGGGTGTCCTTGTTCTTGCAGAAGGTGGGGAAGATGCAATTGTGAAAGAAAACATGATTAAGGCAGTTAAGTCACTAGTCAATATTGGCGAGAACAAAATCTCAGTATTTAAAATGGTAAAAAAATAGGAGGGTAACACAATGTTCCAATTTAAAAGAAATCAAATTATCGTAACTGTGCTTGTATTTATGATTGCCATTGCTGCATATTTAGGACTCAGTGAGGATCCCAATACAGTGGTTTCACCTGATATGGTGATGGCAGGACAATGGGATGATCAAAATGTGGATGTAGAGACAATGAACCCAGATGATAACTTCTTCGATCAGTTTGCAACAATGGAAACATTACCACCAGATGGTGATGATATGGAAATGACAACACCAGACCAAGAAGTAGCAGTCATCGGTGAAGAAGCTGATGCAGAGCCACTTGTAGCTGATGAAAAAGCACCATCTAACCAAGTTGTTATTACCAAAAAAGCTGAAAACAAGGTGGCAGAAACATCAAGTGGAGATATTGTAACAGACCGTACAGTAGACGTAACTTATTTTGCAGAAGAAAGAATGCTTCGTGAGCAATCAAGAGCAGCTCAAATGGAGCAACTTTCAGAATGTGCAGCTAATGAGAGTATGGATCAAGAGGCAAGAAGTAAAGCAGCACAAAGCCTTATTGAAATCCAAGACCGTATTGAAAAAGAAACAAGCTCAGAATCACTTCTTAGAGCTAAAGGATTTAAAGATGTGTTTGTAAGAATGGATAAAGATACAGTAGATGTTGTTGTGAATTCAGACAAACTTTCAGATGAGCAAGTGGCTCAAATCGAAGAGATTGTGCATAGAAAAACAGGCTACACTATGGGCCAAATAAAAATTTCTTGCTTAAAAGTGAATGCAGAGCCTGATAACAAATAATAATAAAAGTAGCTTACGTAGATGTTCGTAAGCTACTTTCCTTGTGTCTTAGTTCTTTACACTTGTGTTGTTATTGGTTATAATAAAAGATAGAATAGTTTATGCTTAGTGCATAAAAGTATGGGAGGCATTACTGTGGAGGAAAACAAAGTAATCGATATGAATATTGAAGAAGAAATAGGACAAGTACAAATCGCAGATGATGTAATTGCAGTAATTGCTGAGATAGCAGCATTAGAGGTAGAAGGTATTATGAGCATTGGCGCAGGTAAGCCAGATATCGTACAGTCTATCAGAGGCAAAAAAGCATCAAAAGGTATTCGCATTGAAGTGAATGCTGAGCAAGTATTTGTTGATATTGTTGGGACAGTAAAATATGGCGTTAAAATTCAAGACGTCTGTTTAAAAGTTCAAGAAAAAGTAAAAAATTCTATTGAAACAATGACCGGACTCGATGTAAAAGCAGTTGATATTCGCATTGCAGGCGTTTATTTCCCTAAAGAAAAAGTAGCAGAAGAATACTAGAGAAACAAAAAGCTAACTCGCTAAGAGTTAGCTTCATTAATAAGGAGGCTAACATGACTAGACACGAAGCAAGAGAACTGATTATGAAGATGCTTTTTGAAGCAACTTTCCACCCAGAAGAAGAGGCAAGAGAAATCCTTGATACACATACAACAGAAATCACAGGTAAAGTAAAAAGCTTTATCGAAGAGGAGTTTTTAGGTGTATTAGAAAACAAAGAAACATTAGATGAGATGATTACAAAGAGCTCAGCGAACTGGTCACTCAGTCGTATGGCAAAAGTCGATCACATGCTTTTAAGAATGGCAGTTTATGAACTTAAGTTCCAATCAGATATTCCACAAAAAGTAGCAATCAATGAAGCGATAGAGCTTTCAAAAGTGTATAGCACAGACAAATCACCTAAATTTATCAATGGTATTTTAGGGAATGTTGTAAAATCATTCGAGGCATAATATGAAAAGGAAAGTCGTTGCAATCTCAGATGTTAATCGCTATGTCAGCCATATGTTTGAAGAGGACTATATGCTTCGGGATTTATGGGTATCAGCAGAAGTTTCAAACTGTAAGTATCACCATACAGGACATATTTATTTTACACTCAAAGACGACAAGGCAAGTATCAGTGCGGTAATGTTTAGCAAAGATGCTGCAAGACTTGATATGAGACTTACAGAAGGTACCAAAGTATTTGCAAGAGTACGTATTGCATTATATGAAAAGACAGGCGGTTATCAGGCCTATGTCTCAGAGATTGAGATGCAAGGTATGGGATCGTTGTATGAGCAGTTTGAAAAGCTTAAAATCAAGCTTCAAGCAGAAGGTTTGTTTGATGCTTCTTACAAAAAACCTATTCCTGCATTTCCACAAAAAGTAGGTATCATTACATCGATTACAGGTGCAGCGATTAAAGACATCTTACAGGTAGCCTCTAGGCGTAATGGGAGCATTCCCATCTATATTTATCCATCCCATGTGCAGGGTGAGCTGGCGAAGCAAGAAATTATCCAGAGCATCCAAAAAGCCAATGAAGAAGCACTTGTGGATGTGATTATATTAGGTAGAGGCGGAGGGTCCATCGAAGACTTGTGGGTATTTAATGAGGAGGAGGTCGCTAGAGCGATTTTTGCTTCTCAGATTCCTATTGTTTCAGCAGTTGGACACGAAGTAGACTTTACAATTGCGGACTTTGTAGGTGATTTAAGAGCACCTACACCTTCTGCAGCAGCTGAGATGGTATTCCCATCTGGGGCTGAATATGAAGAACTTATTAAGAAGTACAGACAAACCTTAACCTATACGATGAATCATTGTATGCAGCACAGTTATCAAAGACTAGAGGCCTTAACAAGCCGTCCAGTTTTTGCAAATAAATCAAAATTATTTCAGGATTTAATGTTAGAAGTTGATGGATTAGGTATACAACTTGAGAAAGCTTACCAAACTAGAGTAAGAGATGCCTATCATCTTTTTGAGGATAAAGTCAATCAACTTGAGAAGCTTTCACCACTTGCAACACTTAAAAGAGGTTATAGCGTGGTTACTTTAGAGAGTGGAAAACTCATCAAGTCCTGTGATGAAGTTGAAGTTGGAGATGAAATTGCTATTCGTTTAGCTGAAGGAAGTGTTGGGGCTAAAGTTTATAAGAAAGGGTAGGAGACATGCCTAGAAAACCAAAACAAGATTTTGAAAGCACCATCAAAGCGCTTGAAACAATCATTAATGAAATGGAAAGTGGTGAGCTTTCTCTAGAAGAAAGTATTAGCCAATATAAAAAAGGTATGGAACTTGCAGCTTTTTGTTCCACAGTCCTCAAAAAAGCTGAGCAAGAAATCTACGTTTATGAAAATGACACTTATCAAAAAATAAATGGGGAACAGGATCATGAATAACCTAGAGGTTTATAAAAAGCATGTAGAAACATGCTTAGAGCAAAGGCTTCCTAAAGTAGAAGGACCTTTTGGGAGACTTTATGAAGCTATGGCATATAGTGTAAAGGCTGGCGGCAAACGTATTAGACCCATATTGATGCAACTCACTTATGAAGCGGTAGGTGGTAGTCAAGATATTAGTGCTTATTGGTGTGCTATTGAGATGATTCATACATATTCGTTGGTGCATGATGATTTACCAGCGATGGACAATGATGACTTAAGAAGGGGCAAACCAACCAATCATATTATGTTTGGAGAGGCAACTGCAATACTTGCAGGGGATGCACTCCTTAACTATGCATTTGAGATGATGTTAGAGGATGCACTAGAACATGAAGATATGAATAGGGTAAGAGCCGCTCATGTGTTAGGTGAGGCAAGTGGGGGCTATGGCATGATTGCAGGTCAGATTCTTGATATGGCCAGTGAAGGTCAGTCTATTGATCTGGATACACTAGACTGTATTCATTTGCACAAGACAGGAGCACTCATTGCAGCAGCAACCAAGATGGGCGCTATTCTAGGTGGTGGATCACCGCTAGAGATTGCAGCGTGTGAAACCTATGGGAAGTACCTTGGCAAGGTGTTTCAAATTATAGATGATATTTTAGACAAGACTTCAACGACAGATGAATTAGGTAAGCCTATTCATAGTGATGAAAAGAATGCCAAAAATACGTATCTTTCATTTTATTCAGTAGAAGCTTGCTATGAGATTGCAGAGCGTCTAACACAAAAAGCATTAGATTGCCTGGATAAAGTGCCTGGAGACACCACTCTTCTTAGAGAGATTGCTTTAGAATTAGTGCACAGAAGACAATAGGGAGGAACTATGGAGATTTATAAGCAAATTACATCCAATCAGATTTTGATGGTATCATTACTGAGCTGGTTTGTAGCCCAACTTTTAAAAGTAATAATTACTTTAGTGAATGAAAAAAGGTTAGACTTTGAGAAACTTATTTCTTCTGGGGGGATGCCAAGTTCTCATAGTTCTTTTACAGTTGCATTAGCTGTAGCTGTAGGACAGTTGCATGGTTACGATACTGCATTATTTGCTGTTGCAGCAGTGTTTAGTTTTGTAGTGATGTATGATGCAGCCAATGTCAGACTTGAAGCAGGTAAGCAAGCAGCGCTCCTTAACAAGATTATTGAGACGATGCAAGATCCTAATGTCACATTGGATGTTAGGTTAAAAGAGTTATTAGGTCATACGCCACTTCAAGTCGCAGCAGGGGCTATTTTGGGAATTGTCATAGCACTTGTATGCATATAATTAAACAAAAATTGGGGTGACAATCGTAAGATTGTCATTTTTTCTCTATTTAAAAGAAAAGGTGAAAACAATGTTAAAAACATTATCAAAAATAAAAGATGTATCAGATATCAAAGCGTTAGAGATTCCAGCTCTCCAAGATTTAGCAAAAGATGTACGTAAGTTCTTGGTTCAGAGTGTCGCCAAGACAGGTGGTCATCTGGCATCTAATCTAGGCGTGGTAGAGATGACCATAGCACTTCACTATGTGTTTGATTCACCACAGGACAAAATCGTATGGGACGTTGGACATCAAGCGTATGTTCATAAACTTTTGACAGGTAGAAGAAAAGGATTTAAGACACTTCGCCAAACAGATGGCATGAGTGGGTTCCCAAAACGCCACGAAAGTGAACATGATATTTTTGAGACAGGTCATAGTTCAACATCTATTTCAGCAGCACTTGGATTAGCTGTAGCAAGAGACCTTAAAGGTCAAGATAATCACGTGATTGCAGTCATTGGTGATGGGGCATTGACTGGGGGGATGGCTTTTGAAGCGCTCAATAATGCGGGGAAGGGAAATCATAACCTCATTGTTATTTTGAATGATAATGAAATGAGTATTTCTGAAAATGTAGGTGGACTATGCCAATACCTGAGTAAACTAAGGTCTAACAAAGAGTATTTACAAGTGAAAGAGGATGTGGAAGAGATTCTTCAACATGTGCCTGTACTCGGAGATTCACTGGTAGATACCGTAAGACGTACCAAAGAAGGAGTTAAAACCTTTTTGATGCAAAGTACATTGTTTGAACAAATGGGATTTACTTATCTTGGGCCGATAGATGGTCATAGTATGGATGATTTGATTCATATTTTAGAAAATGCGAAAAATATAAGAGGACCAGTACTGATTCACCTGAAGACCCAAAAAGGCAAAGGATACCGTATGGCTGAGTTAAATCCAAGTAACTATCATGGGGTTGCGCCATTCGATGTTAAAGAGGGGATTGTCTCAAAAAGCAAAGGAAGTAATACTTTTTCAGAGGCTTTTGGGGAGGCAATGGTAAGTATTGGGGATGAGTATCCAGAAGTTGTAGGGATTACTGCAGCCATGAGAGAAGGAACAGGATTATTACCATTTTCAAAAGAATATCCTAAGCGATTTTTTGATGTGGGGATTGCAGAGCAACATGGGGTTACTTTTGCAGCAGGACTTGCAATGGATGGTTTTAGGCCAGTAGTGGCTATTTATTCATCCTTCTTACAGCGTGCTTATGATCAGATCTTACATGATGTTGCCCTTCAAAACTTACCAGTTATCTTTGGTGTGGACCGTGCAGGTATTGTAGGAGAAGATGGTAGTACACATCAGGGGATTTTTGATATAGCCTATTTGGCGCATATTCCCAATATGACCATTCTTTCACCTAAGGTACCAGAGGAGATGGAGGGTGCTATGCGTTATGCGTTGAGCCAGAGTGGGCCTGTAGCTATACGTTATCCAAGAGGTGGTGCCAAGGTAGATGCTAGTTATAGATGTGATTATACAAACCCAGGTCTGCGTATACTTGAAAAAGGTGAGGATGCTGTCATGGTGACAACAGGGCGCATGGTGGAGACTGCTTTTGAGGTAAGAGCGTTGCTAGCGGAGCAAGGTGTTTCGTTAGGTATTGTAGAGGCGCCGTGTATTTATCCTCTAGATACAGAGGGATTAGATGCTCTAGGAGCTGACTATGATAAGGTCTTTACCTTGGAGGATCACGTGCTAACAGATGGATTTGGGGCACTGATTACCCAGTACCTTGCAAATCAAGGCATAGTGCCGTCTGTACTCCATAGCTTTGGGTATAAGACAGGCATAGTGATTCATGGGGATCTTAAGGCGGTATTACAACGTGAGGGATTAGATCCAGTATCACTTGCAAATAGCATATTATTAACGATTAGGAGAGAAGACTAGATGGCAGAAAAGATAGAAAAAGAAAGATTAGATATACTTATTGTTAATAGACAATTGGCAGAATCAAGAGAGCGTGCAAAAGCCTATATTATGGCAGGCGTTGTTTATGTAGATGGCCAAAAAGAAGATAAACCTGGATTAAAAATAAAAGTTACTTCCCAAATCGAAGTGAGACAAAAAATGCCTTATGTCAGTCGTGGGGGTTATAAGCTAGAGAAGGCTATGAAAGTATTCCCAATTACATTAACGGATAAAATCTGTATGGATGTTGGGGCTTCTACAGGAGGATTTACAGATTGTATGCTCCAAAATGGTGCAACCAAAGTGTATGCCATTGATGTAGGTTATGGACAGCTTGCATGGTCTTTGAGACAAGATGAACGTGTGGTATGTATGGAGAAGACCAATATGCGCTATGTAACAGATGAGCAAATACCAGAGCCGATAGCCTTTAGTTCTATTGATGTTTCTTTTATTTCTCTCACCAAGATTCTCTTGCCTGTATATAACCGTATGGGTGAAGGCGGAGAGATTGTGGCTCTTATTAAACCACAATTTGAAGCAGGAAGAGAGCAAGTGGAGAAACATGGTGTTGTCAAAGATTCAAAGGTACACCAAAAAGTTATCAAAAATGTATGGGAGTATGCTAATAGTATTGGCTTTGGTGTCTATGGGTTAGATTTCTCGCCGATCAAAGGACCTGAGGGTAATATTGAGTATCTTATTTACCTCAAGAAAAACATTACCGAAGGACAAAAAACAGAAATGGAGCAGCTTGTAGCTGAAGTTGTTGGGTTATCTCACCAAAATTTATAGGGTAGGTGAACGCTATGAAGAATATAGGGATTATCCCTAATATTTTAAGAGACCAAGAGCTAGAGACAACGAAGATTGTGGTAGCGTGGCTCAAAAAACATGATTTTTGTGTTTATACCACGGCACACATTCAGCAGTTGTTAAATGAGGGGGACATACAAGGTCTCCCAGAGGAAGAGTTGTATACGATTTGTGATTTGATTGTTGCAATTGGTGGGGATGGCACATTACTAGGTATTTGTCACCAAGCAGCTGTATGTAATGTGCCAATTATGGGCATTAATCTAGGAAGACTTGGTTTTTTGGCGGATATAGAGGCAATCGAAGTGGATACATTGTTTGATAAGCTCCTAGAAGAGGAGCCTCAGATTGAAGAGCGTATGATGCTCAGATGCCGGGTGATTGACCCAGAGGGCAAAGAGTATACGTATTATGGACTCAATGATGTCAATGTCACAAGGGGGAGTAATTCGCGTATTACAGAGTACGAAATCTCAGTCAATCAGCACTACTTGGATATTTATCCTGCAGATGGGATTGTGGTATCAACTCCTACAGGGTCTACTGCCTATAACTTATCAGCAGGTGGGCCTATTGTGATGCCCCATGCAAAGAGCATTATTATCACCCCTATATGTCCCCATACGATTTATTCAAGGTCGGTTATTGTATCAGATGAAGATTGTATCCAAATAAAAACCCATAATGATGATGGAAGTAGGTTAGAACTTGCGATTGATGGACAGACGGTGCTCTGTGTAGGGCCTTATCATGCAATCGAAATCGAAAAATCTAGCTATACCACAAAACTCATCAAACTATCCGATAAGCACTTTTTTGATATTTTAAGAAAAAAAATAGTAGAAAGGCGTAAATAAAGCCATGGGAATGAAAGAACAAAGACAATCGCGCATACTAAGCTTAATTAGAGAGAACGAAATAGAGACACAAGAGGAGTTAGCGGATAATCTTGAAAAAGAAGGTTTTAAAGTAACCCAAGCAACTGTTTCTAGAGATATTAGAGAACTCAAACTCACCAAAGTAGCAAGTAAGACAAAAGGTCAAAAGTATGTGGCACTTGCAAACTTTGAAGACCAAGTTTCTGAAAAGGTTATTCGTGTGTTTAGAGCAGGATTTGTATCCATGGATGTGGCCCAAAACATTTTGGTGATTAGGACACTGACCGGGATGGGCAATGCTGTTGCATCAGCCATAGATGCCTTTAACTTTGAAGAAGTGGTGGGGACAATAGCTGGAGATGATACCATCTTTTGTGCCATTAGAGAAAAAGAGATGATGGATGATGCGATTAGTAAGTTTGAGGAGATGTTAGGATGTTAACCTATTTACACGTTAGGAATATTGCCCTTATTGATGAAGTGACCTTAGACCTTCATAACCATCTCAATATTTTTAGTGGAGAGACAGGGGCAGGTAAGTCGATGCTGATTGATTCGATCCAGTTTGCTATAGGTAATCGTACATCAAAGCAAATCATCAGAAAAGGACAGCAATGTGCCTATGTTAAACTAGGTTTTACAGACCATAGTGGCATGGGTATCGCATACATAGAGGAGAATGGTTTTCCCTATGAAGACAAAATCATAGAGCTTGAACGTACGTTATATGCCACAGGGCGAACAGTCTATAAGATAAATGGTGTGACATGTGCGAGGCAAACTGTAAGAGAGATAGCAGCCTTACTCATTGATGTGCATGGTCAACATGAACCCCAATCTTTGTTAGATGTGACAACCCATATCGATATGTTAGATAGTTTTGGGGATGAGGCGTTCAAATCGGAAAAACTAGCCTATAAATCTGTTTATGAAGCATGGCAAGGGCTAAAAGCAGAAATCAATAAGCAGCATGTGGATGAACGTAAAAAACTTCAAATGAAAGATATGTTGACTTTTCAAATTCAAGATATTGCAGCATGTAAACTCAAACAGGGAGAGGAAGAACGCCTCAAGGAAGAGTATGAGGTGCTCTCGCATGGTGAAAAAATCATGCTACAATGTCAAAAGGCTTATGAGTGCCTAGAAGGTGGTCATAAGATGGGGGATGGGGCAACAGAACTTGCAGGTAGGGCAGCGCAGGCATTTCAAGATATAAGTCATATTAGTGAGGAACTGAGGGAACTCCATGAGCAGCTATTGGCGGTGGAAGCCCAGCTACAAGATGTGACCTATCAGATGAGAAGGTATGTAGATGATATTGATTATTCACCTGAATTACTAGAAGAAGTTCAGCAGAGGCTAGATACAATCTATCGTCTCAAGCAAAAATATGGTAATTCTGTAGAAGAGATATTAGAATACAAAGCCAGTTGTGAGCAAGAGTTAGAAGAACTTATGAACTCTGAAGAAAACAAAGAGAAACTCCTTGCAGAATATCATGCTTTAGAGCAAGAAGTCCAAAGAGCAGCAGGGGTGCTTCTCCAAAAACGTATTGATTTAGCCACTGATATTGAGAGCAAGATTAACCATCATCTCAAAGATTTACAGATGCCTCATGCGGAATTCAAAGTATCAATCAAACCATTAGAGAGCTGTAATAAACAAGGATGTAATGACGTTGAGTTTTTGATTCGAACCAATCTAGGAGAAGATATGCATAGTCTCTCTAAAATAGCATCTGGTGGGGAGATATCAAGAGTTATGCTAGCGATCAAGACAGTACTTGTGCTTGGAGATACCATAGATACAGTTATTTTTGATGAGATCGATACAGGGATTAGTGGACTTGCAGCTCAAAAAGTAGGAGAGAAGTTAGCAACTATTTCACGTATGCGACAAGTGATTTGTATTACCCATTTGCCACAGATTGCAGCTATGGGGGACAATCATTATTTGATTGAAAAACATGTACAAGATGGACAAACTAAGACACAACTGACCATGTTGGCGCAAGGACAGATTCATGAAGAGTTATGTAGACTTATGGGCGGATTGGTTACCGCCAATACTTTGCAAAGTGCAAAAGACATTAAGCAATCAGCAATAGAATATAAACAGGGCATTTGTTAAATTATGCTCTGTTTTTTTTGCCTTTTTTTATCCTTTATTTGACTGACTTCCCAAGGCATAAACACCACTCAAAAAGGAAACTTTAAAATTATGACACCAAAGTTATAGCATAGGAAGTGAGACTATGAGACAAAAAATTCAGGATAAGTTATTCAAATGGCTATGGGTTAGTTTAGTCTGCAGTATTTTGGCAAGTCCACTTGTTGTATCTTATTTTTATTTACCAAGTGAAATAAAAATTGTAGCGGGCAAAGAATATTTGTGGGATTGCAATATTCCTTTATGTGCTCATATTAAAACCAAAGAAAATGTGATTTTAAAGAATAAAGAAAAAAGTATTGTAAGTGGTGAAAAAATCAATCTCAAGGATCCTTTATATGTGAGTATGGGTGAGGTTGGAAAATCGGATATGACACTATCTTTCTTGGGTGTTATTCCAATCAAGACAGTAGGAGTAGAAGCATTACCTCCCATGGAAGTGATTCCCTGTGGTCAATTTATTGGGGTCAAAATCGATATGGAGGGGCTAGGTGTAGTAGGTGTGGGTCCTTTCCAAGCTGGAGGAAAAGAGATAGAACCTTGTAAAGATAAGATGATTAAGGGGGATATGATTACACGTGTCAATGGACAAAGTGTAGCTACCAAAGAGGATTTTAAAGAAAAGATAGAAAATAGTGGTGGGAAAACACTCAAATTGACAGTCATGCGTAAGGGAATCAAAAAAGAAGTTTCTGTCACCCCAATTTATTGCGAAAATGAAGATTGTTACAAATTAGGAATTTGGATTAAAGATAGTATGCAAGGATTAGGAACGTTGACCTATTACAACCCTGCAACATTAAGGTTTGGTGCGTTAGGACACGGTATTACCGACTTAGAAATGAAAAAAATGATTCCTATTCATGAAGGGGAGATGACAACAGCTAAATTAACATCTATCAAAAAAGGTGAAAAAGGAGAGCCAGGACATGTAGGTGGCATGATAGAATCTAAACAAACCAGTGTTTTAGGCCAAATTACGACTAACACTGCACAAGGGATTTATGGTACAATAAATAAAAATGGTGAGAAATATCTGAATGCACCACCAATTCCTATTGCTTTACAAGATGAAATTCATGAAGGTAAAGCTATTATATTAGCAAATGTAATCGGCGGTGAAGTGAGACCTTATGATGTATTAATCCAAAAAGTTGCAAAATATAGTGGAGAACCGACCAAAGGGATGGTCATTCAAATAGTAGATAAAGAGCTTCTGAAAGCAACCAATGGCATTGTGCAGGGGATGAGTGGTAGTCCTATTATACAAGATGGTAAACTCATAGGGGCAGTAACCCATGTGTTTGTTCAAGAGCCTACAAAAGGTTATGGGATTTTTATTGAAAATATGATTAATACTGATAAATAATAGGGGTAACTGTCAATTGGAAAACAATTGCCAAAAAATGGTATTGATTTACCAAAAAATATCAGATATAATAAAAGTATATTATGGTAAAAAAATGTAAAAATCGGGTGGGGGGAAAGACATTGCTAGATACAATCAAAATCGTGCTGGCTGACGATAACAAAGAATTTATTGAAATTTTAAAAGCTTTTCTAGGTGGCCAAGGGGACATGGAAGTCATAGGGTGTGCTGCTAATGGGATGGAAGCTTGTGAAGTGATTCAACAAACAAAGCCAGATGTGGTGATTTTAGATGTGATTATGCCTTATTTAGATGGAATAGGGGTATTAGAAAAAATCAATCAATCAGAAATAGAAGAAAAGCCATTATTTGTAATGCTTTCAGCTGTTGGACAAGATAAAATTACTGAGCGTGCACTTTCGCTAGGTGCCGAGTACTATATTGTAAAACCTTTCGATATGGAAACATTAGCGATGCGTATCAGACAGTTACGTACGATGAACACTTCAGCCAAAAATCAAATGACATCCACAACACATGTGCACCAAGTTGCATCTGCACCAACATTAGGACCTAGACCAAAACCACCAGTGACTAAACACAGCCTAGAAACAGAAGTCACAAATGTCATTCACGAGATTGGTATTCCAGCACATATCAAAGGCTATCAGTATTTAAGAGATGCTATTATTATGGCGATTAATGATATGGATATCCTGAACTCAATTACCAAACAGTTGTATCCTAATATTGCTAAGCAATACAATACGACACCAAGCCGTGTAGAACGCGCCATTCGCCATGCTATTGAAGTTGCATGGTCACGAGGTAAGATGGATACCATAGATAAACTCTTTGGGTATACCGTCAACAACGGCAAAGGTAAGCCTACTAATAGCGAGTTCATTGCGTTAATCGCTGATAGACTTCGCCTTGAGATGCAAGTAAGTTAGATCTATTTAATCAAACACAAAAAGCACATGCTCCTTTTAGAGGGCATGTGCTTTTTGTGTTTGATTAAAGGAGATGATATAATGACATTAAAATAGTATAGAAATGGAGTATAGACATGAAGAAAATAGGACTTTTTTTTGTAACTCAAGAGGGATTACTTGTAACAACTTATGATAAGAAAGAGGGGGAGGTTAAAGGGGGATTAATCAGTGCACCTTGTGGTCATGAGCAGGTTTGGCGTGAGCGCTTTGAGCAAGCATATGATAAAGCTTATGATTTCTACCCAAGAGGGCGTGTGGTTTTTAATACAACGAGTAGACAGTATGTGATTTATCATGATCGCTGTATCAAACCGATTGATCTTCGTCCTGTTATTCAGACCTTTGGGCTTGAGGGGGAGAATGTGCGTCAAACAATAGATATTTATTATGGATGCGAACGTTGTGACAGTTTGTTTGATGATGACTGGGATTGAGGTAGGTGTATAGCGTGGGAAAATACTGAGAAAAAAATGGTATTTTGAAGAAAAATAGTAAAAAAGGTAGTTTTTAGGGGAGTGGTTCGGTATAATAGAGGTATGATTTTATGAAAAAGGAGGAACAATATGGAGTTAATCGGTATTGTTGTAGTCATTGTTGGATTCCTTCTGAAGTTTGATACAATCGCAGTTGTGCTGACAGCTGGGGTAGTAACAGGACTTGTAGCCAAGATGGATTTCGTACAAATATTACATACTATAGGTGACACGTTTGTGAACCAGAGACATATGGCGTTGTTTCTTTTGATCTTGCCCATTATTGGAATGTGTGAGCGTTATGGATTGAAGGAACGTGCGATTTATCTTATCAAAAATATAAAAAATCTTTCTACAGGAAAACTTTTATCCCTGTATCTACTTATTAGAGAAATAGCTATTGCAATGGGTCTGAGATTAGGTGGGCATGCGGAGTTTGTAAGACCGCTTATTCAGCCTATGGCACAGGGCGCAGCGGCAAGTGAATATGGTGAGTTAGATGAAGAAGCAGAAGAAGCAATTAAAGCAGCGGCAGCAGCAGCGGATAACTATGGAAACTTCTTTGCTCAAAATATTTTCCTCGCAAACTCAGGGGTACTTCTGATTGCAGGGACACTAAGTGAACTAGGATATGATGTGAATACATTGGATATTGCCCAGACTGCAATCCCAGTGGCACTGATCGCATTACTACTTGGCGTATTACAAAATATTCACTTAGACCGTAAGATTAGACGTCGTCTTAAGAAAAGAAGCGAGGTGTAAACAATGAAAGATCTATTACTTGAAATTTTTTATGTCCTAGTGGGAGCTTTCATGTATTTTGTGGCATTTAATGTCATAAGGGACAAATCAAATACAAGCCGTTTTGGAACATTTGGATTTTGGGCCATTCTAGGAACTATCTTTGTGTTTGGAAGTTACCTTCGAGGCGACGTGGTAGGTGTACTCTTATTAGTAGTAGGGATACTGACTGCTACAAAACAGGTTAAGGTGGGCAAAGTCAATATGCCTGAGCAAGCTTTTGCGGTAGAATCAGCAAAGAAGCTTGGTAACAAAATATTTATACCATCTATTACAATTGCGGTAATCGTGGTGTTAATTGCAAAGTTTACAAATTTAGGGGGCGTTGTGGCTATTGGACTTGCGGCGTGTATCACAGTTGTCTTGACTTTGGCCCTTACAAAAGCACCAGTCAAGACTGTGGGAGTAGATGGCAATCGTATGCTTCAGGCAGTAGGGGCTATGAGTATTTTACCTCAGCTACTTGCCTCACTTGGAACACTCTTTACAGAGGCTGGGGTTGGTGATGTCATTGCCAATATTATTTCGGGAATTATCCCACAAGGCAATCCACTAGTAGGTGTGGCGGCATACTGTCTAGGTATGGCTTTCTTTACGATGATTATGGGAAATGCTTTTGCGGCATTTTCTGTGATTACAGTGGGTATAGGTGTGCCTTTTGTATTCATGCAAGGGGGCGATGTGTTGATTGCATCGACACTGGCGCTGACAGCAGGGTACTGTGGGACGTTGCTCACACCTATGGCAGCAAACTTTAATGTATTGCCAGTAGCCCTTCTGCAAACAAAGGATAAGAATGCGGTGATTAAACATCAAGCATTTGTGGCTATTCCGTTACTCATCATACATATCATTTTAATGTATGTTTGGGCATTTTAAGAGAGGCTAAGGAGGTTTTGTGATGAAAGTATTAGTAACAGGATTTGATCCATTTGGTGGAGAACCTATTAACCCAGCTTTAGAGGCTGTTAAGAAGTTGCCGGCCCGCATTGGCCAGGTAGAGGTTGTGGTGTTAGAGATTCCAACTGTATTTGGAAAAAGTTTAGAAAAGATAGAAGAGGCGATTAAGCAGCATCAGCCAGATGCTGTGCTTTCTATAGGACAAGCTGGTGGTCGATTTGGAATCACACCAGAGCGTGTGGCGATTAATATTGATGATGCACGGATCAAGGATAATGAAGGCAATCAGCCTGTAGACCTTGCAGTAGCAGAAGGTGGCGAGAATGCCTACTTTACGAATCTTCCGATTAAGGCTATGGTTCAAGGGATGATCGCAGAGGGCATTCCGGCTAGTGTATCTAACACAGCAGGAACTTTTGTATGTAACCATGTGATGTACGGTGTGCTCCATATGATTCATACAAAATACCCGAACATGTGTGGTGGCTTTATTCATGTGCCATATATACCGCAACAAGTGACAACTAAGCCAGGCATGCCATCTATGTCATTAGAGGATATTGCAAGAGGGCTTGAGGTGTGTATCCGTGTGATGGGTGAGACAAAAGAGGATTTAAAAATCGCAGCAGGTGAAATCTGCTAGAGCGTTCATTAAAAAACTATTCAAATTTTATTTGGGTAGTTTTTTTATTGCTAAGGAACTGGTAAAAATTGAAGGAGAAACTATAAAATGGAAAAAATATTTGTGTATGGCTCATTAATGTCAGGTTTTTGGAATTATGATAAAGTCCTTAAGAATCGTGTAAGAAAAGTTGAAAAAGCTTTTGTGAAGGGGGAATTGTATCAGCTTCCTGCGGGTTATCCAGCTATTGTGGATGGTAAAGCGCATATAACAGGGGAGGTGATGACGATTACCCAGCAAAAGCTCATGAAGAGCCTAGATCTATTAGAAGGCTATATGGGAGAAGGGGAAGATAACCTGTATGAACGTCATAAAAAAGAGGTGTTGCTTGAAGATGGGCGAGTGGAGGAATGCTGGGTGTATGTCTACGTCGATCAGAATGAAGCAAGAAGAGATGGGGAACCTATACGACATGGAAATTGGAGAAAATACATACAACCTTATCTCGATAAAAAGTGACATTAAAGCTAGAATTAAATAAAGTATTGTAGAAAATTAAGATTTATTAATGTATAATCATTTTAAGATATGTGAAGAGGGGTATAAATATAGGGGGATTTTCATGAAAGCATTTATGGAAGAACTAGCAGAGAGTGTGTGCATCCTGGATAAGCAGGATCAGATAGTTTTTGTGAATCGTGCGCTTGTGAAGCATTTAGGCTATAGCGTGGATGCTAGAGAGCGAGAGGTAGTGCGAGGGAATATAAGATTTGAGGGGATAGGAAATATTAGGGAGATCAAGGCTATAGACAGAAATGGAGAGATGAGAAGGGGAGAAATCTTATTTTGTCAGAATGACTATGTAGAGAATGACTATCAATATGGTATCGTTAGCTGGAAAGATGCGATTGATTACCATAAGAAGCTGAATATTTTAGTGAGTTTTTTGGATGGCTGTGGAGAAGAGATAGCTATTAAAGATAGAGAAGGGCGATATGTTTTTATTAATAAGATGTATGGGGAGAGATTAGGGAAATCAGCCAATGAAGTTGTTGGGAAAACAGATAGGGATTTTTGGGGAAGGGATGAGTGTGAGGGCATCTGGAATAATGATGATTATGTAAGGCGTACCAAAAATCGATGTGTGATAGAGGAGGAACATCCTCAAAAGGGAGATGTAGCGTATTATCAAAAAACCAAATTTCCCATACTAGATGAAGAGGGAGAAGTCGCCTATGTAGGGACTTCTATGAAAAATATAACGGTGCTTAAGAAGATGGATCATCAAGTGAAGGACGCCAATTTGAAACTTCACCATATTGAAGCGAGAACAATAGTTGGTGCGGAGAGCTATCCTGGGGAGGGTATGGTCGTTAAAGCGCAAATAAGATCTATTTTGCGGGACTATTTCAAAACAAATTTTTTTAATATATGGAGGTATAGTGAAACAGATGAGGCGTTGAGACCTTATTTAGAGGTGAAGCGTGTTACGATGTTAGCCCAAAAACCTATAGCTAAACCTATAGGTAAAAGACAAGTTGAGGCCTATCTTAAAGGGGAATATAATCGGATTAACGAGATAACACAGCTTCCATTTTGGGAAGGCGTCAAGCCGCAATTAGAGGCAAGTGGCATTCGCTATGTAGTGACATATCCTATCATTTATGATGGGGAATTTCTAGGTGTGATCTATGTTTGTGAGAAGGAGTATCCGAAGGAACAGCTTATTCGTAATAGCGCTATAGATACGGTGTGTAATCAGATTGGTCTCATTATCAAGAATGAAAATCTGTGTGAGAAGCTACAACGTGAATTTGAGAGAAGACAAGGGGTGGAGGACCAACTCAAAATTTTCTTAGACATTTCGGTTGATCTTGTGGTTGCTGTAGACCGTGCTGGGTATTATACAAAGGTTAATGGAGAATGTAGCAAGGTATTAGGCTGGGATGAAAAACAGATTTTGCAGATGAATTATCTAGACCTTATACATGAAGAGGATATTGAGCAGACACGGGAACTAGCGAGAAAGTGCCGAATCAGTGGGGAAGTAGAGCTACTTGTTAACCGTTATAGGTGTATGGATGGTAGCTACAAATGGCTTAGTTGGAATATGCAATATGTTGAGAAGGATCAATTGATTTTAGCTACAGCAAAGGATATTACCTATGAGATTTTATTAAGAGAGAGGGAGAAGGTTGCAGAAAAAGCTATTCAATTAGAGGTACTTAAAAATGAATTTTTTGCTAATTTATCTCATGAATTTAAAACGCCTCTCACGATGATTATGTCAGCTGTTCAGATGATTAGTCGTCATATGGTTAAGGAAAATACTGAACGGGCAGAATGTATGGAAGTGGTTAAGCATCTAGGAATTATTAAGCAAAATAGCTATAGGCTCTTGAGGTTGATTAATAATTTGATTGATGTGACTAAAATTGATACGGGATACTATACACTCAAGTGTCAAAATTATAATATTGTTGCTGTTGTTGAAGAGATTGTCATGTCTGTAGTCTGTTATGCAAAGGATAAGGCCATTGAGGTGACCTTTGATACAGAGACTGAGGATGAGGTTATAGCTTGTGATCCCGATAAAATAGAGCGTATTTTACTTAATTTATTATCTAATGCAATTAAGTATACACCGGAAGAGGGCCATGTTGATGTCAATATCTTATTAGAACAAGAAATGGTTGTAATCCAAGTAAAAGATAATGGCGTAGGTATACCACACCACAAAATTGATTTTATATTTGACAGGTTTATGCAAGTGGATGATGTGCTGACTCGTCATTGTGAAGGAAGCGGTATCGGGTTATCTCTTGTTAAATCGCTTGTGGAACTGCATGAAGGGAGTATTAGGGCTGAGAGTCAACAAGGAAAAGGGTCCGTGTTTGAGGTAAGGTTGCCAAGGCAGAGGGTGGAAAACGAAGAGGAGATACAGCAGATGTTTACAAAGGACCTCCAACTGCGATTACAAACCTGCCAAATTGAATTTGCAGATATATATAATGTCTAGTTCAAAAAAATAAGGTATAATAGGGGAGGAGGTTGATACAAATGAATAAATTCGTAAAAGGCATAGCACTACTGAGTGTGCTCCTTACAACAAGTGTATCCGTTATGGGAATGGAAGCACAAGGAAATGTTTTAATCATGAGCCCATTACAACAGCAAACACAAGTATTATCTTATTTTGGGGAGAATAGAGGCAGTTATAACCATCAAGGAATAGATGTGATGGCGGCAATGGGTACACCGTTGTATGCGGTGGCTGATGGGATGATTACTAAGGCAGCACCAGACTCAAAAGGTGTAAGTGTTGGTGGTGGCCATATGATATTTATAGACCATGGAGATGGGACAGAGTCACGCTATATGCATCTTGATGCTTATGCCGTAGCTACAGGGCAGAGGGTGCGAGCAGGTGATTTGATAGGTTTTACAGGTATAAGTGGTGATGCAACAGCACCGTTATTGCATTATGAATACCGTATTTACGGACAACCTGTAGACCCTTATTTTCTGTTTGCAAGCAATGGGAGTTTAGATCCTATGGTCGATTCATTTTTAGCGATTCAGCAATGAGTAGGCGTCTATCAAAATAGTGACATATAAGCAGCACAGGCATAGTCTATCATAAAGGCTATGCCTTTAGTTGTAGTGAGAGTTGACAAAAAGTGGAATAAGAGGTATTTTGATAATAATAGATTGAAAATTAAAAAATGTGTAAAGGTGCTGGGGATGAGGCAAAAAATAAAATTGAGTTTACAAGTTGTAGCAATTATAGGGGGATTAACCTTTCTTATTTTGTTGTGTGGAGAGGGTATTCTGAGACAGGATGTCTGGAGTGTATTTAGGTGGATAGAGCGACATCCTATAGGCTTTATGATGAATTATATCGTGTTGTTTGGGTTGTTTATGGCATTAGCTTGTAGTTTTAATCGTATTGGTCAAAGTTTTTTGGTGGTATCACTCATTTACATTACAGTGTGTATTGTTTCTTATTATAAATACCGCTTGAGTGGGGAGTATTTGATTCCATCGGATTTGATTTTGATGGGGGAAGCAGCCAGTATTAGTAAAGACATGCATTTGAGCCTAGAAAGACATGTGGTCAAAGGTATACTTTTTAGTTTGCTTTTAATTGTAGTGGCCTTTAGATTGGATGTTTTTCATCTACACAAAAAATACCGTTTTATGAGTGCTGTCTTTTTTACTGTATTATGTTTGGGTACAGCAGGTGTGGGAGCCAAAGTGATGAATGGTAAAAATGGTAAAGGGCAGGGTGTAAGTGAGAGTGTGGAAACCGTTAATAAGCAGTACAACGAAAATGGGTTTATTATTGGGTTTAGCCAAGAAATTGATGAGATGATTGTTAAGGAGCCGGAGGGGTATGATGAGAAGGAAGTCTCCCAAATTTTATCAGTATATGATGGGAAGACGCAGAAGGATATGGCTGTTAAACCGAATATCATAATGATTATGAGTGAAAGCTTATTTGATGTGAATAGGTTGCAAAATATAACGTTATCCAGGAATCCGTTGGAGCAATTTCAAAAGGCACAAAACACCCATGGTAAAGGGAATATTGTGACAGCTGTATATGGGGGGAAGACGTGTCAGACTGAGTATGAGGTACTTACAGGAAATTCAGTAGAATTTACAGGGGTTCAAAATATCGCCTATATGAGGTTTGTCACACCTCAGATGGCAAGTATCCCCAAACTCATGAAAGAAGAAGGGTATACGACGTATGGGATTCATTCCTATGAAGGGACGTTTTATTCTAGAAATGAAGCTTATAAGGATTTGGGCATTGATACCTTTTATGATATGAAGACTTTTACGAATCCAAAGCTTATTAGAGGGTATATTTCAGATCAGGATATCACAGATAAAATCATACAAACCTATGAGGATAAAGGTGATAATCCTATGTTTTGTCATGTGGTGACGATGCAAAATCACATGCCTTATGAAGTGGGGTATGAGGGGGAGGGCGTAAAAGTTGTAGCAGGAGAAATAGGCGAAAAGGATAAGGCGTTATTAGAGACATATGCCAATGGGCTTGCGGCATCTGATGAGGCACTGGGGAGGCTACTTGATTATTTTGAACAAGTAGAAGAACCGACTGTTATTGTCATGTACGGGGACCACCTACCAGCATTAGGAGAAAAATATGATGTGTATTTGAAGAGTAAGTATATCAAAGGCAGTTTTGATAAAAATGACTGTTTTAATCTCTATCAAACACCTGTACTTGTTTGGAATAATTATGGTTTGCCAGCAAAAGATTTTGGGTATATAGATGCCACTTATTTAGGAGCAAAAGTACTTGAATATATAGGGTATAGAGGAGATGCCTATATGCAGATGTTAGGGGAGGCATCTCAGGCACTTCCGGCATACAATGAAACATTTGTAATAGATGCACAGGGGTTCATAAAAGATGGTAGGGTGCTTAGTGAGGAAGAGGCTAAATGGCTAAGAGAACTGCGACTTGTCCAATACAATAGACTATTTGGGCAAAAAGAATCGTTCTTTGAAGAGTGGAAAAGAGAATAAAGAGATAAGAAAAGGTGAAAACGAGAGAATTCGTTTTCACCTTTTCTGCTGAAAAAATTTAGATGCGAAGTGTTTTTACAAAACTTTCTTCAGGTGTTACATAGACTGTTTTGAATGCATTATAGATGACCATACCTGGTTTTGCATGTGGGATCTTCTTGACGTTTTTCTTTAGGGTGTAGTCAATAGGAACATTGCTAGAGAGTTTGCCCTTGCTATAGAATGCGGCTAATGTAGCTGCTTCTACTAATGTCGTGTCAGGAATTTCTTCTTGTGGTTCAAGACGTACAATGACATGAGAGCCTGGGCCATCTTTGATATGGAGCCATAAATCTTGACTTCTTGCAAATTTCATAGTCAACTCATCATTTTGATAATTATTTTTACCCACATAAATGAGGTGACCTGTTTGAGACTTAAATGTCATGAATGGCATAGCATTTTTTGGAGGTTTCTTTTTGTTTTGCTGACGACGTTTCTTAAGATATCCCATATCCACAAGTTCACTTCGAAGGCCGTTAATATCTTCTTGGGTTTCTAAAATATCCAAAGACACGAGGACGGATTGTAAATAAGAGAGTTCCTCATCAATATGACACAGCTGCTCCTTGGCAGCCACTAAAGTACGTTTGGCCTTGTTATAGAGCTTAAAGTATTTTTGTGCATTTTCGATAGGAGAGAGTCTTACATCTAGGGGAATACTTATTTCCTCGTAAGGTTCACTGTAATAGTTAAGGGTTGTAAAAGTTTCACTACCTGGTGTGATGCTATAAGAATAAGCAGTAATAAGTTCTCCGTAAATCTTGTAAATTTCATGGCTGATACTTTCTTGGATAGCTGTTTCTTGAATCGTTTTTTTGCGAACATTTCGGTCAATAAAAGTCAGGAGTAATTTTTTGAGGTCCGATGTTTTTTGGGAAACAACAAAGCGATTACTTTTCTCATGATAGTATTGTTCAATGAGTAGAGAAGGAGAAGTATACGCTTTTTGTTCATATTCCTTATGAGTGAGCAGGGGAAATGCATAGAACTCAGTAGGCAAATGCGCACCGTCATAATATAAGTAAGGTTCGTAAGTATGTGTTTTGATGTCACTCATGAACTGGTCAAATACACCATAGAGCTTGTGGAGTGCTTGGTCTGAAAGCTCCGCAATAGGTGTATCACTATCAATCGCTACGCGGAGGCACATCTCGTGTGAGATGAGTGGACTGAGCCCGCTATAACTAAAATAAAGGCTCTTAAAAACTTTTTCATCAGTAGCAAGGAGTGCTTGCTTAAAAGCATCAAATGAAGTTTCTAAGGGGTTCAGTTTGATTTGGTTAGGTGGATAGATATAGGTTTTGCCAGGCAAAATATGTCTGATACTACTTTTGTCCGCAGAGACATGTGTGACACTATCTAAAATAATATTATCCGCACGGGTGAGAATAATATTGCTGTGGCGCCCCATAATTTCAATGATGAGCTTTTTGTTTTCTTTATCACCTAGTTCGTTGGTTGCTTCAATGTGGAACTCTAAAATTCGCTCAAATGAAGGCTGGATAATGGCGGTGATTTTGCCACCAGACAGGTGCTTACGAAGCAACATACAAAACATAGGAGGTTGCTCGGAGCTATTTTGTGTCAGCTCTGATAAGTGTACTCTAGGATAAGAGCTATTTGAACACAAGAGCACTTTGTAATTCTTGCCATTACTACGTACGGTGACTAATAATTCGTCTTTTTGAGGTTGATATATTTTATCAATGCGGCCACCTATAAGCTTATCGCAAAGCTCTTGGGCCACGCTTGCAAGTACAATTCCATCTAAGGCCATAATGTTACCCTCCTTTAATATGAGTCAGAGTATAACATAATTTTTTTGAAAATGAAAGCAAGGTGTGGTATAATATAGGGCAATTGATTGGTAATCTAGTTGGAAGTAGGGATAATATGATAAATAGCATGACAGGTTACGGACGTTACGAAATCGAAGAGAACGGAAGAAAAATATCAGTTGAAATAAGCAGTGTCAATCATAGATATTGTGATATCAATATACGTATGCCAAGAACATTAATGCAGTTTGAAGAGAAGCTTAGAAAACTTATTAAAGAAAAAGTATCTCGTGGTAAGCTAGAGGTTAATATTTACTGCATCAGTGTGTCTGAAGAGGATGTGGAAGTGATTGTTAATGAGGGCGTTTGTAGTGCGTATGTTGAGGCACTTAAGCAGCTTGGCGAGCAGTATGGGCTAGTGCATAATCTCGGCACAGCAGACCTTCTTAAAATCAGTGATATCATCTCTGTTCAGAAGAAACAAGGAGACTTAGAGAGTGTGTGGCAGACATTAGAGACAGCCATGAGCACAACCCTTGCAGAGCTTTGTAAGATGAGAGAGCAGGAGGGCATAGCGCTCAAAGCAGATTTGTTTGAAAAAGCAGATTTAGTAGATGAGATGGTGGCACAAATCACTAAGCTTAGTGGGCATGTGGTAGAAGAATACCGGACCAAACTTGAGCAACGACTTGCGTTACTTCTAGAGAAGGTGCCTGTAGATGAAAACCGTATGGCAACTGAGATTGCACTTTTTGCAGATCGTGCGGCGATTGATGAAGAGATTACCAGACTTGCTAGTCATACAAACCAGTTAAGAAGTATCTTGGCGGAGGGCGGTAGTGTAGGTCGTAAGTTGGATTTCTTAATGCAAGAGATGAACCGAGAGGCAAATACGATTGCATCTAAGTCGAGTGACGTGGGGATTACTAATTATGCCGTATGTCTTAAGACTGAGATTGAAAAAATGCGTGAACAAATTCAAAATATAGAATAATAAAGAGGCAATAAGGAGATAATTATGCAAAGTGAAGGATTAAAGATCGTCGTGTCAGGACCATCGGGTGCAGGTAAGGGGACAATCGTTAAAGAACTCATTAAAGACAAAGATTTTGTCGTGTCTATATCTGCAACAACGAGAAATCCTAGAGTAGGCGAAGAAGATGGTACTCATTATTTCTTTAAAACCAAGCCAGAATTTGAAAAAATGATTGAAGAAAAAGCACTTTTAGAGTATGCTTGTTTTTGTGAGAATTATTACGGAACGCCAAAAGCCTTTATCGAGGAGCAGGTAGCAAAAGGACAAGATGTGATTTTAGAAATCGAAGTACAAGGGGCAATGCAAGTGAAAAGCGTTTACCCTGAGGCTATTTTTGTTTTTGTGATGCCGCCAACTTTAGAGGATTTGAGAGAGCGCCTTGTAGGTAGAGGGACAGAAGCAATGGATGTTGTGGAGAAGCGCCTATTACGTGCAAGAGAAGAATTGACGCTCTATAAAGAGTATGACTACATAGTCGTTAATGATGATGTAGAACAGGCCGTTGCAGATATCAAGAGTATCGCAAAGGCTGAAAAAGTAAGAAGCTACCGTTATAAAACAATGATTGAAAACATGTTAGCCAAATAAAGGAGGAACATATTTATGTTACAACCATCTTATACACAACTTATGACAAAACTGAACGCAGATGCATCTGAAACAGTTGTTACAAGCCGTTACTCTATCGTTATTGCAACAGCAAGAAGAGCAAGAGAAATTATCGATATTGTCAATGAACAATCAGGTACAAAACCAGCAGACAAAAATGCTGAACCAGTACCAGTAGATCCAGTAAGAATCAAAGAAGCAGCAGAACTTTCAGACAAGTTAAGACGTCAAAAGCCAACTTCTATTGCAGTAGATGAGCTATACAGTGGCAAAATCAAAATCAAAGAAAGAACTATTGAAGGATAAATAAGTGCTCAGCACTTATTTATCCTTTAATACAAGTAAAGAGATAAATGGAACAGTACGCACGTGTTATTATACAGTTTGCGAAAGTTAGTGCCATTGACAGGTTATTTACTTACAAAATACCACAGCATATGACGGATACTATTGAGGTGGGGATGCGTGTCAAAGTGCCTTTTGGGCCTCGTAGCACCCCTCAATTAGCCTATGTGCTGGAGGTATTAGATGCTAATCCTGATGAAAATCAAGGTTACAAGATTAAGAGTATACAAGGCATACTAGAGCCGCAGCCAATCTTGTCTCCCCAGCAACTTAAGTTAGCTCAGTATTTAGTGACTTATTATGGGGCTACTTGGGCCGCGGCTATTGATACAGTATTGCCACCCGCATTAGGTGACAAAGGACTTGTGTATAAGCCTCAGACTATCCAGTATGTGAAGCTACTCCTTAATAGAGTGGATGTACTTGCTTATATCGAGGCCAATAACCACAAAAAGACTTTTACTAAGCAAAAGCTTGTGTTAGAGATGCTACTAGAGCAGTCCCCACGTGTGATGGGGCAAGTATTAGGACAAGATGTGACTAAGAGTACACTTCAAACACTTGCCAAAAACGGCTTAATTCTAATAGAAACAACCGAAGAAGCACACGTGTTTGACACTGTGTGTGAAAGTGCGTTCAAAGTGCTTAATGAGGAGCAGCTAGCTGCCAAAAACCATATTGCGGACTGTCTACAAGAGGAGAGACCTCGGACTATCTTGCTTCAAGGGGTAACTGGCAGTGGCAAAACAGAAGTGTTTTTGTATGCTATTTGGGAGGTTATAAGACGGGGTGAAAGTGCTATTGTTCTTGTGCCAGAGATTGCGCTTACCAAGCAAACACTAGACCGCTTTAAAGAGCGATTTGGTAACAGAGTAGCGCTTACCCATAGTCGTATGACACCAAGAGAGCGACAACAACTTTATATGATGGCTAAAGAAGGCAAGGTTCAGGTGGTTATAGGACCCCGTAGTGCTGTCTTTATGCCACTACCTCATCTTAAGCTCATCGTAGTGGATGAAGAGCATGAACAGACATATAAGTCTGAAACCTCACCTAAGTATCATGCGGCAGAGGTTGCAAAATACCGTATGTCACTGATGCAAGGGGTTGTTCTGTTGGCATCAGCCACGCCGAGTCTTGAAACGTATTATCTCAGTCAGATAGGAGAGATCGATACCGTAAAGCTGACTCAGCGTATAGGTGGTGCTACAATGCCTGAAGTGATGCTCGTAGATATGCGAGAGGAGCTTAGACAAGGGAACAATGCGGTCATTAGTAGAGCATTATACGAAGAAATTGCAAAGACTGTAGAAGAAGGTTCTCAGGTCATGTTGCTGTTGAACAGAAGAGGGCACTCGACGTTTATTAATTGTAGGAGTTGTGGGCATGTAGTCAAGTGTAATCACTGTGATATTACGATGACATACCATCTTTACAATAAAAGTCTTGAGTGTCATTACTGTGGTGCGAGATCGCCTATTCCAGAGACCTGCCCAAGTTGTGGCAGTACCCATATACGTTTCTTTGGAAATGGCACCGAAAAAGTAGAAGAGTATTTACAGACTTACTTTGGGATGTATGGGGTCGCACGTATGGATATGGATACCACCTCTGGCAAGTATGGCCATGAGCGGGTGCTTGAAGCCTTTAGAAAAGGCGAGAACCAAATACTTGTAGGGACTCAAATGATTGCGAAAGGGCATGATTTCCCTAATGTGACATTGGTTGGTATTATTGCGGCGGATATGTCTTTGTATATGGAGGATTTTAGGAGTGAAGAGCGTACATTTCAGCTTTTGACCCAAACACTAGGTCGCGCGGGGCGTGGTCAGCGTAAGGGTAAAGTCGTTATTCAAACCTATAACCCTGAACACAATGTCTTGCAAAGAGTCAAGCATTTTCAACAAGAGACCTTCTATGAAGAGGAACTTGGGCATAGACAAAATATGAATTATCCACCCTATACCCATGTGTTCACTGTCACAATGAGTGGCAAAAACGAAAAAGAAGTCATTGCTAAAATGCAACTACTGGGACAATATTTCAACTATTATAACCGCAAAAAGCTTTTTAGGCTTATTGGGCCTACGGCGGCTATCATTGGTAAAGTAGCTGATGAATACCGTTGGAAGTTTTTGATTATAGGAGAAAGTCGTGAGACACTCCTTATGTATGGCAAGTACTGTCTAGAGAAGTTTACCAAGCGAGAAAAAATAGATTTAGTCAAAATAGGATGGGATATTGACCCACTTACGATGTTATAAATGATAAAGGGATTTCAATTAAGGAGGAATAAAAATGGCAAAACGTGTAATTAGAACAGAGTTCGAACCAATCCTAAGAAAAGTATCAAAAGAGGTAAAAAACTTTGATCAAGGATTATGGGATTTATTAGATGACATGGCTGAGACAATGTATGTTGCAGATGGTGTTGGTTTAGCAGCACCTCAAATAGGTGTGCTTAAGCGAGTGTTCGTTATTGATATTGGTGAGGGAATCGTAGAGTTTATGAACCCAGAGATTGTACGTGTAGATGGGGAACAATTTGGAGAAGAAGGATGTCTTAGTGTCCCTAAAAAATACGGTAGTGTAAGACGTGCTAATGTTGTAACTGTCAAAGCACAAGATCGTCACGGCAAATGGTTTGAAATAACAGGTGAAGAACTAATGGCAAGAGCTATGCTTCATGAGTATGACCATTTAGACGGTAAGCTTTTTGTTGACTTAGTTGAAGGTGACTTGGTTGACATGAGTGAGGAACACTAAAAGGACCGGGTAGGAGGAAATTATGAATATTGTATTTATGGGAACACCTGATTTTGCAGTGCCAACATTGCAAATGTTGATTGATGAAGGTCATCAAATTAGTCTTGTTGTGACACAACCAGATCGTCCAAAAGGTCGTGGAAAAAAAGAAAATATGCCGCCCGTTAAGGAACTGGCATTAAAATATGATATTCCAGTATCACAGCCAGTACGTATTAAGGGCGATGAGGTTTTTTATGAAAACATAAAAACTTTAAATCCTGATGTTATAGTGGTAGTAGCCTTTGGTCAGATTTTACCAGAATCAATTCTTAATATACCAAGATTTGGATGTATTAATGTTCATGGTTCATTGCTTCCTGCTTATAGAGGAGCAGCACCAATCCAGTGGAGTATTATTAACCGTGAGCCTATCACAGGGGTAACGATTATGTATATGGATAAAGGTATGGATACAGGAGATATGCTTCTCAAACGTGAGATGCCAATTGTAGCAGAAGATACGTATAAAACACTCCATGACAAAATGATGGTAGTAGGAGCTGATGCACTCAAGGAGGCACTTCCAACTATTTTTGCAGGTGGAGAGGGTAGACAGAAACAAGATGATACGCAGGCAACCTATGCCTCTATGATTAATAAGGCTCTTGGTGAGATTGACTTTAATAAAAGTGCTTTAGAAATCAATGCTTTAGTAAGAGGGTTGGATCCGTGGCCTGTAGCGTATACGTACTATGAAGGTCAACCTTTAAAAGTTTGGAAAACATCTGTTGCAAGTGACAATGGACAAGGTGAATCAGGTAAAATTATTGACATCACAAAAGAAGGACTCTGTGTACAAACAGGCGAAGGCGTCATTGTCATAGAGGAAATTCAAGCACCGAACAAACGTAGAATGCTGGTATCAGAATATATTAAGGGTAATAGTATAGCTGTGGGTGAGGTGCTAGGTAAATAGCAACTAAGGAGATGAGTGCCTATGAATAACACAACGTATTGGATTATGTTTATTGTAATTTCGATTGTACCCATTTATGCAAGTATGAGAGTACAAGCGGCTTTTGGGAAATATTCACGTGTCAGAAGTATGTCTGGTTATACAGGTGAAGAAGTTGCAAAAAGAATTATGTCGATCAATGGCATCTATGATGTGGAGACTAAGGCCATTGGAGGCTCTATGACGGATCATTACAATCCTCTAACCAAAGAGGTGTGTTTATCGCAGACAGTCTATAATCAAAACACAATCGCAGCACTGAGCGTAGCAGCCCATGAAGTAGGGCATGCTATTCAAGATGCAAAAGGTTATGGCTTCTTAAGATTACGCCATCAACTGTATCCTATTACTCATTTTTCAGCAAAATGGTCTGTACCAATGATTGTTTTTGGTGGACTTATTTTTCAGGTGCCTACTTTAGCTTGGATTGGGATTATACTCTTTTCTTTTACAACATTATTCTCATTGGTGACATTACCTGTAGAGTTTAATGCTTCTAAGAGAGCGGTGGCAGCACTAGAGAGTACAGGGATTCTATCACAACAAGAGCTAAAAGGTGCAAAAGAAGTACTTGGTGCGGCAGCTATGACATATGTTGCAGCAACAGCGGCATCAATGATGATGTTATTAAGATATATAATGATTTTTGGTGATAGAGATAACTAACGAAAAGACGCTTTTGTGAGCGTCTTTTCGTGTTATCTTAGAATAGATAATAAAGGATGAAAAATATGAAAAGTATAAGAGAAAGTATTGTAGACCTTTTGGTTAAAATGGAGCAAGATGAGACTTATATGCAGCTTCTTCTCAAAAAAGAGCTGATGGCATTTGAAGTCAAAGACCGTAGCTTAATGACTGAAATTATTTATGGTACGATTAAATATAGATTACGCTTAGATTATATTATTAATCAGTTTTCTAAGACACCTATCAAGAAAATGAAACCTTTGGTTAGAAATATTTTGAGAATGACAGTTTATCAGCTCTTGTTTTTGGATAAAATTCCAGCATCAGCAGCAATCAATGAAGCAGTAAAAATCGTCAATAGACGTAAAATGAATAATTTATCAGGCTTTGTCAATGGCGTACTTCGTACAATTGATAGAGAGAGAAATGAAATTAAGTACCCATCTAGAGAAGAGTGCTTTAACCAGTATCTATCAGTGTATTACTCTATTCCAGAGTGGATGATCGTACTATGGGAAGAGGCTTATGGCGGGGAGACTACTGAGAGAATATGCCAAAGTTTAAATGAAAAAGCAGAGGTGTGTATCCGCGTTAACACCTTGCGAAGTTCTTATGCTGAGGTTATGACATTACTTCAAAAAGAGGGTATACTTGTAGAGACAGGAAAACTGCTTCCTGAGGAAAGTTTAATGCTTAAGGGCACAGGGGCTATTGCAGAGCTTGAGAGTTTCAAACAAGGATTGTGGACTGTCCAAGATGAAAGTGCCATGTTAGTTGCTCATGTGGTGGACCCAAAACCTGGGGAATGTGTACTGGATATGTGTAGTGCACCAGGAGGCAAGTCTACTCATATGGCAGCACTTATGCAAAATGAGGGAACGCTTGTGAGTACGGATATTCATGCACATAAGATTGAGATTATAGAGAAAAATGCTAAGCGATTAGGAATCACTTGTATTGATGCTGTGTTACAAGATGGGACACAGTTTAAGGCAGACTGGAAAGAGTGCTTTGACCGTATTTTACTAGATGCACCATGTTCGGGATTAGGGATTATCAAACGTAAGCCCGATATCCGTTATAGCAAGACGCTAGAGGATCTTACAAGTATTTTTGAAATCCAAAAGCAGCTTGCGGCAGTTGCTAAAGGGTATCTCAAGCCAGGTGGAATATTAGTCTATAGTACTTGTACGATTTCACCTAAAGAGAATGAACAGATGGTAGACTATATCGAGAAAAAGCTAGGATTAGAATTGGAGTCTTTAGAATGTTATATTCCAGAGGTTCTTAAACCTTATGAGAATAGAGGACTTCAGATTTTACCATTTGTAGCAGATAGTGATGGCTTTTTTATAGCACGATTTAGAAAAAGAGGTTAATGATGATGGATATTGCAAGTAAATCAATAGTAGAATTAGAAGAAATACTAGTAGGGTATGGACAAGGTAAGTTTAGGGCTAAACAAATTTTTGAGTGGATTCATGGCAAAATGGTTACAGATTATGAACAAATGACCAATCTACCAGCAGCACTGAGGGAGAAACTGAAGGTGGATTGGCCATTCCCACAAGTAAAAATTTTAGAAAAGTATGAATCTAAGGTAGATGGGACCATAAAGTACTTGTTTGAACTTGGGGATTCTCATATAATAGAAAGTGTTTTAATGCGATACAAACATGGAAACTCAATCTGTATATCCTCACAAGTAGGATGTCGCATGGGCTGTAAATTTTGTGCTTCAACAGTAGATGGACTTGTAAGAAATCTGATGCCATCTGAAATGGTAGGACAGATTTATAGAGCAATGGAAGATATCGGTGAACGTATATCAAATGTTGTTATTATGGGAAGTGGAGAACCGCTAGAGTATCTTGAGAATACACTACGTTTTGTGCACCTTATTAATCATGAAAAAGGCCAAAATATAGGACAAAGACATATAACAGTATCTACTTGTGGACTTGTTCCACGTATTTATGAATTGGCAGAGTCTGATTTACAAATTACTTTGGCTATATCCCTTCATGCAACAACAGATGAAAAACGTAAAGAGATTATGCCTATTGCCTATAAATATTCTATAGAGGAGATTATGAAGGCGTGTCGTGATTATATTGGTCAGACAGGTCGTCGTATTACCTTTGAATATGCACTGATTGCAGGGAAAAATGATACAGAGGGAGATGCTAAAGCATTAGCGAAACTCTTAAGGGGCATGCAGTGCCATGTTAATTTAATTCCTGTAAATCCTATTGAAGAACGAGACTATGAGGCAACCAAAGCAGAGGGAGCAGAACAATTTGCGAAGTTATTAAAAACATATCATATAGAGACAACTGTGCGCAGAAAGCTAGGGGTAGATATTGATGCAGCATGTGGACAGCTCAGACGCAGATATCTCAAAAATCGAGGTGAATAGCATGATTGCTGTTGGGAAAGTTGATGTGGGAAGAAGGAGGAAGTGCAACGAAGATGAAATATTTGTAAGTAATATGCAGATAGGACCATTACCTAATCTCTATATTATTGCAGATGGGATGGGGGGACATAGAAATGGTGCTATAGCCAGTAAACTGGCTATAGATGCTTTTTGTATGTATCTAGAGGAGCTGACAAGTATTCGTCTAGACAGTGATGAAGATATATTCATTCTTCTTAAACGGGCCATTTCTCATGCAAACTATACCATTTACTCTAAGGGATTAGAAAACCCTACTTACAAAGGGATGGGAACAACCATGACATTGTGTACGTTGTGGCGTGATAAAGCCTATATTGCCCATGTGGGAGATAGTAGAGTATACGTTGTGAATAAGACCGAAGGCATCAAGCAAATAACGACAGACCATTCTGTCGTACAAGAAATGGTTGAAAAAGGTTATATCTCGAAGCAGGAGATGAAAGATCATCCACAAAGGCATATGATTACAAGAGCAGTTGGTACATACGAAAGTGTGAAAGTGGATGTTTTGACTTATGAGATAGGGCAAGATGTGAGGTTACTGATGTGTTCAGATGGGTTAACCACCATGGTGACTGATGAGATGTTGTACGAGATTATTAGTCAAGACAATCAAAGTTTAGAAGTCATAGCAGACAGATTGATTGATTGTGCCAATCATAATGGCGGTTGCGATAATATTGCAGTCATAATAGGAAAACAATGCGAGGTGAATCAAATATGTTAACGCCGGGAACAGTACTAGGAGAGCGTTATGAGATTATAGAAAAAATAGGTGCAGGTGGTATGTCTATTGTCTATAAGGCAAAATGCAATAGATTGCAGCGTTATGTAGCTATTAAAGTATTACGAGAAGAATTTGCAAAAGACGAAGCTTTTCTCAAGAAGTTTAGAACAGAAGCTTTATCCGCTGCAAGCTTGTCGCACCCTAATATTGTGGGGATTTATGATGTAGGGAATGATCAAGAACTACATTACATTGTGATGGAGCTTGTAGAGGGGGCAACCCTTAAAGAGCTGATTGCAAATGAGGGACCGTTGCCATCAGAAGTGGTATTAGAGTATGGGCTTCAAATACTAGGGGCTGTAAGACATGCTCATAGAAAACAGATTATTCATAGAGATATTAAACCCCAAAATATACTCGTAACACATGATAAAATACTAAAAGTGACAGATTTTGGGATTGCAAGAGCAGTAGATTCTTCCACGATTGTAGCCACAGGCAATGCGATTGGTTCGGTGCATTATTTCTCACCAGAACAAGCCAAAGGTAAGTATATCAATGAAACAAGTGATTTATATTCTTGTGGTATTGTACTTTTTGAATTAGCAACAAAGCAGCTTCCTTTTGAAGCAGACTCTCATGTATCTATTGCACTGAAGCACATTAATGAGGATATTCCAAAACCATCAACACTTGTTGAGGGGATTTTCCCAGGGCTTGAGCAAATTATTTTGAAAGCGACAGACAAAAAACAGGAAAACCGCTATCAAAATGCAGAAGATATGATTCATGATGTAAAAGAAGTACTCAGTAATCCAAACTATGTTGTGGAAACTTTAGCAAGTGAGGATGTCATGGACCATACAGTGCTCTTGACACCGCAAGAGACCGAGCTTATTCGTGAGCAAAGCCGAGTGGAAGGGATTGTAGAGGCAGAGCGTAAAAGCTTACTACAACCACTTGTAGAAGAAGAGGATGAAGAGGAAGAAGAAATTTCACCTGTTTACAAGGTATTGGTGGCATTAGGTGCGATACTTGGGACTATTGTCGTAGTGGTACTTATTGCCTATGCGGCATTCTTCTGGATGCCATCATGGTCAGCCCCTAAATACGTAGCTGTACCTAATATGGTAGGGCAAACAGTAGAAGAGGCTCAGACGCTAGCAGGTGATAAAGAACTAGTGGTTGAGGTGATTGGCACAGAAGAAAATGAAGAGGTGGAACCTGGAACAATCTTAAGGCAAGACCCTAAGAAAGAAGATGCGGTAGCAAAAGGGACTGTTGTGAAAGTCACTGTAGCAAAAGGTATAGATGTTCAAAGTGTAGAGATGCCAGATTTGGCGGGCATTAGTGGGGCTGATGCACAAAGAGAACTTGAGCGGCTAGGGCTCTATCCGCGTATTGTACGTCAAAATGACGAAGAAGTAGAAAGTGGTAAAGTGATTACTCATACACCTGTAGCAGGAGAGACTGTGCAAGAAGGTGATGTGATTACATTAACAGTAAGTAGTGGGCCCGAGGTTATCTTTAGTAATGTGCCAAACCTTTATAATTTAGACCGCGAAAATGTGGAACAAAGCCTTCGTAGTAATGAACTTCAACTAGGAGAGGTCAAAGAAGAATACCATGATACAGTAGCACTAGGACTTGTCATATGGCAAAGTATCCCAGCTAACACAAAAGTTGAAAAAGGCTCAAAAATTAATATTACAGTGAGTATGGGCAAACAAGAAGAAGTAGCACCTCCGGAAGAGGTATTACCACCAGGCGAAGAAGAGGTAACACCAGAAACACCAGAGGAAGGTCCAGTTCAAGTAACCAAGTCTTATATCTTGAATGCACCAAGAGATAATAGCAAAGATGAGTACCATGTGATGATTGCTTATGAGAGTGATCAAGGTGGTTCGTATACAGTATTTGAAAAGCAAGTGAAAAAAGAACAGTTCCCTCTTCCAATTCAAGTAACAGGATCAGGAAAAGGGCAACTTAAAGTGTATTTTGATACAGTAGAAGAATATAATGACCCTATAGATTTTAACGAGGTGACACAATAGATGATTCAAGGAACGATCATTAAAGGAATCGCAGGATTTTATTATGTAAAGTCTAATGGCGAGACGTATGAATGTAAGGCGCGTGGGAAGTTTAGAAAAGAAAATAGGATTCCCCTTATAGGTGATGAAGTCATGATTAGTTTGATAGATGATGATAATCCTAATGAAAACTATAAGCAAGGAACTATAGAAGAGATTTTGAAACGGAAAAATCAGCTCATTAGACCACCTGTAGCCAATGTGGATCAGGGGATTGTGGTATTTTCTGTTACCTATCCTCAAATCCACTTGGATTTACTTGATCGTTTTTTAGTGATGGTAGAAAGAGAAGGGATTAAGCCTGTTATTGTGCTTAATAAGATTGATGAAGGTAAGCCGGAAACTTATGATTATATTGTAGAAGGCTATACAAAGACTGGGTATGAGGTGTTTTGCATTTCGGCCAAGCAAAATAGTAATGTTGAGCCGCTTAAGACATTGCTTAAGGATCATACATCCTTTTTTGCAGGGCCATCAGGTGTCGGCAAGTCAACATTGCTTAATGCCATTCAGCCAGACTTAAAACTCCAAACAGGAGAGGTAAGTGCTAAGATTAAGAGAGGGAAACATACCACAAGACATGTGGAATTATTGCCACTTAATATGGGTGGGTTTGTACTGGATACACCAGGATTTACTTCTCTGGAGTTTGATCAAATAGAAGCAGAAGACCTCAAAAATTATTTCCCTGAATTTGAGCGCTATGAAGGGGAATGCCGTTTTGGAGGGTGTAGTCACACACATGAACCAGGCTGCAAAGTCAAAGAAGCATTAGAGGCGGGCGCGTTATTTGAGTCCCGCTATGACAACTATGTCACTTATTATAAACAACTTAAAGAGACGAGGAGATGGTAGAGATGATTCATTTAGCACCTTCCATATTATCAGCAGATTTTGCAAACTTAGAAAGAGATGTCAAAAAGGTAGAGGCCGCGGGCGCAACATTTATCCATGTAGATGTCATGGATGGTCATTTTGTATCTAATATTACATTAGGAGCACCTATTGCAAAGGCCATCAAACCGCATTTTAAGGGTGTGATGGATGTGCACCTTATGATTTCGAATCCAGAAAAATACCTGGAGGATTTCCAACAAGCGGGAGCCGATATTTTGACAGTTCATCTAGAAGCGTGTACCCATATTCATGGGACGCTTCAAAGAATTAGAAGTTTAGGAATGAAAGCGGGTGTTGCAATCAATCCAGGGACACCAGTAAGTAGCTTAGAATCTATTATGGATGAAGTGGATATGATTTTGGTTATGTCTGTGAATCCAGGATTTGGTGGTCAGTCATTTATTCCATATAGTTTAGAGAAAATCAAGCAAGTTAAAGCATTAGTTAATCAAACAGGCAGAGATATTTTGATTCAAGTAGATGGTGGTATTGGTCTTGATAATGCAGGTGAAGTCATTGCAGCAGGGGCAAATGTCATTGTAGCGGGCTCGGCAGTGTATAATGCACCAGATGTCACTGCGCGTGTACAAGAATTTGTCAAAGTGTTTGCAGCCAGCGAGGAGTAATCAATGAAGATACTCATTTTAACAAATGGGGACTATGGGGACTATGGGTTTTGTGACCAAGAGATGACATATGATTATGTAATCTGTGCAGATAATGGGATGAAACATGCAAGAAAATTAGGTATCATGCCTCATTTGATATTAGGAGATTTTGATAGTTGTAATCCAGAGGATTTAGCTTATTTTGAAGGATTAAAGGTGCCGATTCAAAGGGTGCCAAGTATGAAAGATGAGACCGATACGGAACTTGCTGTTAATGTGGCTACTCAAAAAGGGGCGACACATATTACGGTCTATGGGGGCGTAGGGAGTCGTATAGACCATAGTTTGGGCAATATTCATTTGCTAAAGAAAACCCTTGAGCAAGGGGTTGAGATGTGGCTTGTCAATGCACATAATCAAATCACCTTGATTTCGGATCAAATCACTTTGTATGGAGAGGTGGGGCAAACAGTCAGCTTGCTACCGCTTACAATGACAGTTACAGGGGTTTGTACCAGTGGACTTGCTTATGAAGTGCAAGAGGGTGTATTTACGCTAGGAAGGCCTATTGGTGTCAGTAATGAGCTTATTCAAACAAAAGCAACCGTACATATTCAAGAGGGACTACTTTTGGTTATGAAAACAAATGATTAAAAATAAAAAAAGTGTGAGTTTTACTCACACTTTTTTTTATTTGGAATAAACTGGTGATATATCATAATATGGAAGCAGGGAAGGACATGAAAAAGAGAGTGATGGGATTTGCTTGCTTTTGTGTAGGGTGTGGCATGGTAATGGCTGTTGTAGTACCTGCTTTAGGCTGGATTTTTTTAACAGCTGCCATATTTTTGTTTCTAGGCTATATTTTAATTTGCAGTTAATGGAGGGGTACAGTATGAAAATATACGTGATTAAATTGCCGAAGTGGCTAGGAAAAATCGTAGGAAAAGTTTACAAACAACATTGAGGTACTGGAACGAATAGACAAATGAACATAAAAAGGGAATGCAAAAAAGAGGCGTATTTACGCCTCTTTTTCTTTGGAAAACAAAAATCCATATGTACTCTATATCAAAGAAACATATGGAATAAGTGATAAATTAAGCACGAGCAACTAAGTTAGAACGTAAGCAACGTGTACACACGTTCATTGTTCTAATAGCACCGTTTTGTGCTACTCTAACTTTTCTTACGTTAGCTTTCCACATTTTATTTGATCTTCTATGAGAGTGGCTTACTTTAATTCCAAAGTGCACGTCTTTTGAGCAGATTTCGCATTTTGCCATTTGAAACACCTCCTTGTTCAATAAATCCGTGACATAACAACTGCTATTCTAACAGATAATAAACCATATTTCAAGTGTGTTAGAGAATATTTATTATGGAAATATCTAAAATCTTGACAGGGATATGAAGAGAAGTACTTTATTTATGCTATAATAATGTGATATAATGGCAATAAACAGACAGGCTTTAAAATAAAAGGAGGTTATGTCATGGCTGGAAGATTTTCGAATGAGTATGGAACAATTCTAATCGATGAAGAAGTAATTGCCCAAATAAGTGGGATTACAGCTATGGAATGCTATGGAATCGTAGGTATGGCTGCTAGAAATGTAAAAGATGGCATTGTACAACTTTTAAAAGGTGAAAATCTCTCAAGAGGGATTGCAGTAGAAGTTGATGAGAACAAAATTAACATAGAATTTCATGTAATCGTAGAGTATGGAACCAAGATATCAGCGGTAACAGATAATTTAATGAGTACGGTAAAATACAAAGTAAAAGAAATACTTGGCTTAGAAGTACAACAAATTAAAATTTACGTTGAAGGTGTTAGAGTAGATAACTAGTCTGCATCACGTAACCTGTTTTGAGGAGGCACTTAAAGTGAAATTAGAATCAATTGATGCGAAGCTACTTCAGGAGATGTTTGTGGCAGGCGCAAAGTTATTAGATGAGAAGAAGCAAATGGTTAATGAGATGAATGTATTCCCGGTACCAGATGGTGATACAGGAACAAATATGTCACTTACAATGTTAGCCGCTGCAAAAGAAGTGCAGAGTATTGAAGCAACAAGCGTAGAAGCAATAGGTAAAGCAGCATCTACAGGATCTTTAAGAGGTGCTAGAGGGAACTCAGGCGTTATTTTATCACAGCTTATCAGAGGATTTGCACGTGGACTCACAGAAGAGACAATCGATACACTCACATTAGCAAATGCGTTCCAAAAGGGTGTTGATACAGCGTACAAGGCTGTTATGAAACCAAAAGAAGGTACAATCTTAACTGTTGCGAGAGAAGTAGCAGCCAAAGCCATGCAACTTAGCATGGAAATTACAGACATGGAAGAGTTTGCGAAGAAAGTGTTACAACATGGTTATGAGGTGCTGAACCAAACACCAGATATGTTACCAGTGCTCAAAGAAGCAGGTGTTGTAGACGCAGGTGGACAGGGACTTTTATGTATTCTTGAGGGAGCAGCAATGGTGATTACAGGTGATATTGAAATTAATATCACAAAGCCAGTAGCAACAGCGCCTCAAGGTGGCTCTTTTACAGCACTTCAAAACTTTAATACAGAAGATATTACTTTTGGGTATTGTACGGAATTTATCGTACAAAGAGACCATAAAGCAAACTATGACGAGACAGCACTTAGAAACTACCTTGACACAATTGGAGATAGTATCGTAGCTGTTTCAGATGATGAATATATCAAGATTCATGTGCATACAGATAATCCGGGACTTGCACTCCAAAAAGGTCTTGAATTTGGTGGGTTAACGAATATCAAGATAGAGAATATGAGAGAGCAACATACTTCTATTATGGAAGGAGAGGCGGAAAATACAGCGCCTCGTAAAGAATTAGCATTTGTATCAATTGCTGCAGGTAGTGGGATTGCAGAAATTATGAGAAGTCTTGGTGTAGATGAGGTCATCGAAGGTGGTCAAACAATGAATCCAAGTACAGAAGATATTAGTGAAGCAATCAAACGTGCCCATGCAAAACAAGTGATTGTTTTACCAAACAACAAGAACATCATTTTAGCAGCAGATCAAGCGGCTCAGATTGAAGAAGCTTGTGAAGTATTTGTTGTTCCAACTAAAACAATCCCGCAAGGTATCACAGCGATGATTAGCTATGATGGTAGTGGTGAGGGAGAAGCAGCAGCTGACGCGATGAAAGAAGCTATGACAATGGTTGAGACAGCTCAGATTACAATCGCTGTACGTGATACAACAATTGATGGACAAGAGATTAAAGATGGTGAATACCTTGGTATTTTAGAAGGGAACATCGTAGTTCATAACAAAGATTTAAAAGCAGCATTCAAAGAAGTACTTGAAAAAATGAATGTTGATGCAGAAATGATTAGTATTTACTACGGTCAAGATATCACAGAAGATGATGCTAGTGAGTATTTAGATATTGCAGAGGATGTATTTACCGAAGCGGATGTTGAATTACACTGTGGTAATCAACCGGTGTATTATTTTATGATTTCAGCAGAATAATAAAAAGAAAAGACTAAAGGGGACTTTAGTCTTTTTCTCTGTCTGTGAATAGGAACTAAAGGGTGGTGAAAAAATGTATTTACAAGAGAGTATTGTGGCTATGAAGGGGATAGGAGAACAAACCGCTAAGAAACTTCATAAGTTAGGGATCGAAACCTTAGAGGATTTGTTAGAACATTATCCAAGAGAATATGAAGACCGTCGTAAGGTTATCAAAATTAATGAAGTGCAGATGGAAGAAGAAAACAATATTATTGCACAAGTTGCTAGTTCGCCTCAAGTGATGAAAAAGGGTGGACTTATTATGGTGAGCTTTAGAATTAAAGATGATACAGGTGGCCTTATTGCAACTTTTTATGGACAACCTTACATGAAAAATCAATTTCACGTTGGAGAGATTTATAATTTTTATGGCAAAGTCAAGCATAAATATGGCAAAATCGAAATGGAAAGTCCGGAATATGAAAAAATTGATTATGCAGAGGGGGTTCAAAAAGCCTCTCGTATTACACCAATCTACCCTGTTACCAAAGGTGTGTCTCAAAAAGTGATTAGGCAATACATCGGGCGTGGACTTGAAGAAGGGCTGCCCCTTGTTGAGGATATTTTGCCAGAGGAGATGATCAAACAATATGATTTAGTCTCTAAAGCCCATGCGCTGAGTGAAATTCATTTTCCTAAAAGTGATGAGAGTTTTTTTGCTGCCCGTAAGAGACTGGTATTTGAAGAACTTTTTATGTTACAAATGAGCCTCCACTTATTAAAGGCTGATTTTGGCAAGAAGAGTAAAGGGATTTGCAAGGTAGTCCCAGAGGATTTTAAGACATTTGTAAGCAGTTTGCCTTATGAGCTCACAGGGGCACAAAAACGTGTGCTGAATGAAATTATAAAAGATATGAAGAGTCCCCATGCTGCAAACCGTCTTGTGCAGGGAGACGTAGGGTCAGGAAAGACGGTAGTTGCCGCAGTCAGTTTGTTTGTAGCGGTAAGAAATGGTATGCAAGGAGCACTTATGGCGCCTACAGAAGTGTTGGCAAGGCAGCATCATGAATTTTTGGAAGAAATATTAGGACCTTTTGGGGTGGGGGTTGCACTACTGACGGGCTCAACCACTAAGAAGCAGAAAAGAGAGTTGTTGGAGAAACTTCAATCGGAAGAAATACAAGTGGTGGTAGGTACCCATGCCCTTATTGAAGATCCTATAGAGATGCCGAAGCTAGGGCTTGTTATTACAGACGAGCAGCATCGCTTTGGGGTGAGGCAACGGCTTAAACTATCGGAGAAAGGTCAGACACCAGATGTCATTGTTATGACAGCGACACCTATTCCGAGGACACTAGCGCTAATTCTTTATGGGGATATGGATATCTCTATTATTGATGAACTGCCACCTGGTAGACAGCCTATTAAAACCAATGCAGTAGATTCGGCCTATCATCCGAGGATTTATAGTTTTATGGAAAAACAGATGGCGGAGGGTAGACAGTGTTATGTGATTTGTCCTATGGTTGAGGAGAATGAAAAACAAAGTGAACTTAAGAGTGTTGTGGAATATGCCCAGCATTTACAAGAGGTAGTGTTTTCTAATCGTGTGGTAGGGCATTTACATGGCAAAATGAAACCAAAAGAGAAGAACAGTATTATGGAACAGTTTGCAAAAGGTGATATCCATGTACTGGTATCTACTACGGTTATTGAGGTTGGGGTTAATGTCCCTAATTCAACAGTCATGCTTATTGAAAATGCAGAGCGGTTTGGTTTGGCACAGCTTCATCAGCTCCGGGGGCGTGTGGGACGTGGAAAACATCAATCTTTTTGTGTACTTATTAGTGACTCTAAGAATAAAGTGACCAAAGAAAGACTTAAAATTATGGAGCAAAGTACAGATGGCTTTGTGATTGCAGATACAGACCTTAAACTAAGAGGGCCTGGGGAATTTTTTGGGACAAGGCAGCATGGACTACCAGAGATGAAAATAGCCAATCTCTATAGTGACGCTAAAGTGCTCAAGTTAGCACAGGGAGCAGCAGAGTCTATTCTAAGAGAAGATCCTAGCCTAGTTCTATCACAGCATCAGAGACTTAAGGTGCAGATGATTAAAAAAATGGAAGAAGAGGCTATGCATAAAGCATTGTAACTGTTAAAATATGTTATAATATGACAAAAAAGATAGACTTAAAGGAGGTAGTCGGGTGAGAGTAATTAGTGGTAAATGCAGAGGGACAAAGCTTGTTGCACCTGAAGGGATGCATACAAGACCAACTACAGATCGTATCAAAGAGACATTGTTTAATATGATAGCGTTTGATATTCCAGGATGTGAATTTTTAGATTTATTTAGTGGAAGTGGCGGTATTGGTATTGAGTGTTTGAGTAGAGGTGCGAAGAAGGTTGTTTTTGTAGACAATAATCCTGATGCTATTACATGTATCAACCAAAACTTACAAAAAACTTCCCTACACAAAGAAGGGATAGTGTATAATAGAGATAGCTTAGGTGCCGTTAAAATGCTAGGTGAGCAACGAACCCAATTTGATATTATCTTTTTGGATCCACCCTATGCAATGGAGGGTATTGGAGAGATATTAGAACAAATAGTGACCTGTAATTTATTAAAAGATAATGGGTATATTATTTTAGAGAGTGGGTCTGCTATTTCTATCAAAATACCAGAAGCACTTACGCTTTTTAAAGAAAAGAACTATAAAACAACCACCATGAGTTTTTATGAAAGGACATAGGGATAGTGAAAATAGGAATTTATCCAGGGAGTTTTGACCCTGTAACCAAAGGACATATGGACATTATAGAGCGAGCAGCGGGTTTGGTAGATGTGCTGATTGTTGCTGTGCTCACAAATCCACATAAAACAGGTGGGATGTTTACTGTTGAAGAAAGAATGGATATGCTAAGCCATTGTACAAAGTCATTGGGAAATGTTCAAATCGATACTTTTTCAGGGCTTCTAGTGGATTATGCAAAAATGCAAGGCGCAAGTGTTATTGTAAGAGGACTACGTGCTGTAACTGATTTTGAATACGAGATGCAGATGGCTCAAATTAATAAGAATTTATTGCCAGGAGTAGAAACTATTTTTTTGGTAACCAATGCAGAGTATTCATTTTTAAGCTCCAGTTCAGTTCGAGAATTGGCAATATTTAGGGGGAATTTTCATTTTTTAGTGCCTGAGTATGTGGGGGACAAACTAGACACTAAATTTAAGAAGGAGGATTAGGGAATGAATAATAAAGAACAAGATATCAATAGTCTATTAGATGTGATGCAGGAGTTATTAGAAGATGGCAAACCATCATTTCTTTCAGGCAATAAAATTGTAATCGATAAAGATGAGATGCTTGATTGTATTAATGATGTACGAACCAAATTACCAACAGAACTGCAACAATCTGTATGGATTGTTGAGGAACGTAACAAAATCTTGGCAGAGGCACAAGGTGATGCATCTCTTATGCTCCAGGAGGCACAGGAGACACTCGATCGTATGATTGATCAACATGAGATTACAAAATATGCAGAGGAACGTTCACAGTTTATTATTGATGCAGCAAGACGCGATGCCAGAGAGATACATATGGGTGCTGCGGAATATGCAGATTATACAGTCAAGCAAGTAGAACTGAAACTTAAATCTACTTTAGAGACGATTCATAGAGAGGCACAAGCCTTTGAGTCATTTGTGACAGATATCATGCGTACATTATATGAACATAGACAACAACTTAAAGATATGATGCATCATCAGATTGGAAACGATGAGCAAGAATCCTAAACAAAAATACAGGTGAGGCCAGAGGGCTTCACCTGTATTTTTGTTTGTGACGTATTAAGGGGAGTGTAGAGTGGCTCATTGTTCTAAAAAGTAGCGTTGAGAGAAATAGTAGCCCAACAAGGAAAGTCAAGAGTTTTGAGGAGGCTAAAGTAGGCACAGTGGTTAGGTCAGCAAAAAACAGAGGATAAAGTAGTAGCGTATAGCTATAGGCTATAAGTGCTTGAAAGAGTTTGGTAGCCAGGTAGAAATTAAGTTTTAAACCACTGCCTTGTAGAACATAAGAGGATTGGAAAAACACACAAAAACCGCCAAAGGTCAAAATAAAGGCAATGAGAGCTAGTGCTTGGGGTGTTGGGGCTAAGGAATTGGTTACGAGGGCGGTGCCGCTAGAAAACTCGATACTCCCGTAAATAAGGCCACACAAAAATTCAAAACTTAAGTGAAGACTAGAACTAAGCCACAGAATGAACTGTTTAAATAAGGGGATATGTTTGAGAATATTTGAGAGCATAGAGAAGAAAATAATATACCCTCCAACATAAACAATCGTATCCATACCACCTTGTACTGCTTGATTAAATACTGTAACAAAGGATGGTGAGGCGGTGGTGTTTGGTATGGTGCGTTCACTCTCTTTAGGGAGCGTGTAAAAACGTGAAAGTAATAAGAGTGTTAACGCAGAGAAAATATGTATGAAAGCAAGAAAATAACCTAAAGTAACATTTTTGAGTAGAATGCTTCCTACGGTACCAATAATAAAAAGAGGGCCGCAATTATTAGTAAAACATAAGCATTTTTGGGCCATATCTAGGGAAATTTGTTGTTGGTCAAGAAGTTGTTTGGTCATTTTGGCACCTGTAGGATAACCTGCAATAAGACCTATAATGAAAATAACAAAACTGGTACCATCGAGTCTAAAACATTTGTTAGTAAATGGAGAAATAAGGTGGCTAAGGTGAGAAACAATTCCTAAGCCACAAAGCATTTGGGTCAAAATGATGAAAGGTAGAAGAGAAGGTAGTAGTTTGTTGAACCAGAGCATGAGGCCAAATGTAGCACCTTCTATGCAGACAGAAGGCATGATGAGCATACAAAGCATGAGAAAAACAATGACTAATGTAATCCATAGGATTTTTAAATTGTAAGACATACGACAACTCCTTTTGTGGTCAAGCTTATTATTAATGTATGTCCTAAAATCAAAAAAAATAACAGCTTAAAAAGCTGTTATGGGGTAATCACGAGAAGACCTTTGGTGAAATCGTGAATTTTAGTAACGTGCTGACTGCTAGCTAGAGCATAAAGATGGGTGGCTCTAAATTCTTGCTCAAGAAGGGTAGTACTTAGTGGATCAAGTGTTCCGAGGGATTTTCGGGCATTGGTAATCACAGGGACACTAGCGTGTTTGGTAAGTTCTGATAAGAGGCAGAGGGCCTCTTTGCGGCATCCCAAAACGCGAATGTATGGAATCCAGTCTATCTGTGCGAGGGGAGTCATAGCTTCAGATTTGATGCCTAGTAGTATACGCAAGATAGAGCGCTGAACAGTTGCACGGCTATAGGTTTTTGAGGTAACGGTATCTATGATTTCGGATATACTGTTGCAGGTTTTTGAGGCATTAACGATGGCGTGGCAAAGGTGTTTTGGAATATCCCAAATCGTATATAAATCCTCCATATCGGAGAAGATAAATTTGTACTGGAGTGATTGCCACAAAGCATCTAAATCAGGTAAGGATTGTGTCTGATTACGTAATAAATCATAGGCACTATCAGGCATAGCCATTTGGATGTGCGTGTGGTTGTCTTGGTGGAAGGCCTTGCGTATAGCAGTAGCGGAAGCAATTGTGCTACTGATTTGCTCGTCATGGTAATGAGAGACTACGCGTTTGATCGTGAGTGGTGTGATGGCGCTTTTATATTTATGAATGGCTTTGATGTATTCAATCCCTAAAATATTATTAGGATGTGCCAAAATAGAGGTGATTTCATGTGGTGTGTAGTCGGTTGCTTGTGCTAAGTAATTAGCAATAGCAATAGCTCTGGCCTTGGGGTAACTGGTGCCAAGGCTAAGGTGGTGCTTGATATTTTGAGACACTTCGTTGGGTTCACTATCCATAAGTTTGGCAATAGCATTCATAAGGGGTAAGTCGTCAATTTCTGAACCGAAGCAAAGTGTATCCACAAAACCTGTTTTATGGAGAATGGAGATTGCACCCTCACAGAATCTTTGGGCACTAGCTGTTGCAAGTGGGACAGGTAATTCTAAAACCATGTCCGCACCATTGCGAAGAGCCATTTCTGTGCGGGTAAACTTATCTGTAATGCAAGGAATACCTCTTTGGGCAAAGTTTCCGCTCATTACAACGACAAGGTAATCACACTGTGTCAAAGCTCTAGCTTTTTGGATTTGAAAGAGATGTCCATTGTGAAAAGGATTATATTCTACAACAATGCCTGTAATTTTCATGGCAAGCCCTCCGATTTAGTATTTAAGATTACATTCAAAAAAAACAAATTTGCTCTTGTATACACGAGATACATTTAATATAATATGAAAGAGGGTAAGTCGTAAAGGAAAAAAATTGAAAGGGGTTTTTTTATGTCTTTTTTAGAATCAATTAAAGAGAGAGCTAGAAGTAATAAAAAAACAATCGTATTACCAGAAACACAAGATATGCGTACAATTGAAGCAGCGCATACTATTTTAAAAGAAGATTTAGCAAATCTTATTCTTATAGGTAATAAAGAAGAGATTATGGGAAAAGCTAATGGATACGACTTAAGTGGGGCACAAATTGTTGACCCTAACGAGTTCGAACAAATGCCAAGCTATATCGAAAAACTTGTAGAACTTCGTGGTTCTAAAGGTATGACAGCTGAGAAAGCAACAGAATTATTAAACAAAGATTCTTTATTCTTAGGTGTTATGATGGTTAAACAAGGACTTGCAGATGGTATGGTGGCAGGGGCTGCAAACTCAACTGCAAACGTTTTAAGACCATCTCTTCAAATTCTTAAAACAGCACCAGGTACAAAACTTGTATCATCATTCTTCGTAATGGTTGTTCCAGATTGCGATATGGGGGCAAACGGCACATTCATTTTCTCTGATTGTGGACTTAATCAAAACCCAAATTCAGAAGAACTTGCTGCAATTGCACAAAGTTCAGCACAAAGCTTCCAACAATTAGTGGGAGAAGAACCAGTAGTGGCAATGCTTTCACACTCTACATACGGTAGTGCAAAACATGCAGATGTAGACAAAGTAGTTGAAGCAACTAAAATTGCAAAAGCTGAAGCGCCAGAACTTAAAGTAGATGGTGAATTACAACTTGACGCTGCGATCGTAAGATCTGTAGGTGAAGCGAAAGCACCAGAAAGCAAAGTTGCAGGTAAAGCAAATGTTCTTGTATTCCCAGACTTAGATGCAGGTAATATTGGTTATAAACTTGTACAAAGACTTGCAAAGGCTGAAGCATATGGCCCTGTGACACAAGGTATTGCAAAACCAGTTAATGATTTATCACGTGGTTGCAGTGCTGAAGATATCGTAGGTGTTGTAGCGATTACAGCTGTTCAAGCACAACAATAACAATAATAATAATACAAAACCAAGGAGTGAACGAATAATGATCGTTTTAGTAGTAAACTGTGGAAGTTCATCATTAAAGTACCAATTATTAAACATGGAAAATGAGACAGAAATCGCAAAAGGTATTTGCGAAAGAATTGGAATTGATGGATCTTTCATCAAACATACAACAGGAGATCAAGATTCAGTAAAAGTAACTTGTGATTTCCCTAACCACAAAGTAGCATTCGAGAAAATGATCGCAATGCTTACTACAGGTGAAACAAAATGTATCGATTCTGTAGATGAAATTGATGCTGTAGGCCATAGAGTTGTTCATGGTGGAGAAAAATTCACTGATTCAGTAGTAATCACAGCAGAAGTAGAAAAAGCAATTGAAGAGTGTAGCGAACTTGCACCACTTCACAACCCAGCGAACTTAACAGGTATTCATGCTTGTCAAGAACTTATGCCAAATGCACCAATGGTAGCTGTATTTGATACTGCTTTCCACCAAACAATGCCAAGAGAAGCATTTATGTACGCTATCCCACAAGAGTACTATAAAAAACATGGTGTGCGTAAATACGGTTTCCATGGAACATCTCACAAATATGTATCTCAAAGAGTTGCAGATATGTTAGGCAAACCAGTTGAAGATACAAAAATTATCGTTTGTCACTTAGGTAATGGTGCAAGTGTATGTGCTGTTAATGGTGGTAAATCATTCGATACATCTATGGGATTCACACCACTTGCAGGTCTTGTAATGGGAACACGTTGTGGAGATATCGATCCAGCGATCGTTACATTCCTTATGGAAAAAGAAGGTATGACAGCAGCAGACGTTGATGCAATGATGAACAAAAAATCAGGTGTACTTGCGCTTTGCGAATTTGGTAGTGACTTCAGAGAAATCGAAGATGGTGTTGTAGCGGGAGACCCTGTATCTCGTTTCACAATGGATACATTCCAACACAGACTTGTTCAATACATTGGTGGATACGCAGCACTTATGAACGGTGTAGATGCTATTGCATTTGCAGGTGGTCTTGGTGAGAACAATGCAATCATGAGAGAAGAGCTTGCTAACATGCTTGCATGGTTAGGCGTAAAAATCGATGTAGAGAAAAATAAATGCCGTGGTGTAGAGAGAGATTTATCTGCAGCAGACGCAAAAGTACGTATGATGTTAGTACCAACAAACGAAGAACTTATGATTGCGCGTGATGCAATTAGATTACTTGCTAAATAATACATTGACAAATAAGGCTCATATATGTATAATTACAGAAGTGTTACTAGTGGAGTGAAATAGATGAATATTAATGTCCAAACACTAATTAACAAAGAAGAGCTAGGTTTTGAAGAAGAGACACACGTTTCTTTAAATCAATTGCCCTTAGCAACTACAAATACAGATTACATGACTAAAGTTTATGGGAAAGTAGCAAAATATGGTGATTTATATACTGTAGAGGGTTATGTGGACCTAGACTTAAAGTTGTTATGTGATAGATGCATGAGTGAGTTTACAACTCCAATTCATGCGCCTTTATATTGTCAATTCACGTCAGATGATGACAAGATTGATGAGGAAGAAGGCATTAAAAAAGTTATTAAGTCAAGTATTGATTTGTCAGAGGATATTTTACAAGCCATAGTCATGGACCTCCCGATGAAGACGATTTGTCAATCGGACTGCAAAGGGATGTGCAAGAAATGTGGTATGGATTTAAATAAAGGGACATGCTCCTGTGATCGCTCTGACATAGATCCTAGACTAGAACAGCTAAAAGATATTTTTAGTTTGAGCAGCCAGAAATAGGAACTGAGGAGGTGTTAAATCATGGCAGTACCAAAAAGAAAGACGTCGAAAGCTAGAAGAAACCAACGTAAAGCAAACTGGAAACTTTCTCCACTTAACTTAGTTAAATGTTCTAAATGTGGTGAATTAATGATGCCACACCGTGTTTGTAAAGCTTGTGGTTCATACGCAAACCGCGTTGTAATTAAAGTAGACTAATTTG
>JBOFEH010000179.1:0-26514 GCA_051647765.1 Cellulosilyticaceae bacterium
CATCAATAGATGTTTCAAGTACATTAACAGGTAGTGCTGCTAATATTTTTTCATTTACTAAGCGCTCTACTGCTGCTAACTGCTCATCTGTAAGTGCCTCAAAGTGCTTATAATCAAATCTTAAACGATCTTGTGTCACATTTGAACCTGCTTGCTCTACATGTGAGCCTACAACTTCTCTTAACGCTTTTTGAAGAAGGTGTGTTGCTGTATGGTTACGCGCAATATCCATACGCTCACTTGCATCTACAACAAACTGAGCTGCTTGACCTTTTTGAACTGTTCCTGACACAACAGTTCCCTCATGTACGATTTTGCCACCAATGGCTTTTGTTGTGTTCTCAACTGCGATAACACCTGTCTCTGTTTTAATAGTCCCTTTATCTCCAGCTTGGCCACCACTCTCTGCATAGAAAGGTGTTACTGGTGCAATCACAAAGATTTTATCGCCTTCGCTAGCATTTTCTAATAACGCTGTCTCACTTGCTAGGTAATCAACTGTACCTTCAATCACTTGTTTTTCATAACCTACGAATGTTGATGTCACCTCCACACCAATTTGATGGAATACTGTTTCATCACTACCCATATAGCCTGTTTTAGCACGTGCATTTCTCGCACGATCTTTTTGTTTGTCCATCTCCGCTTGGAAGTCTTCTTCATCAGCAGACATGTTCTTCTCTTCTAAGATTTCTTTTGTAAGGTCAATTGGGAAACCATAAGTATCATGTAGTTTGAAGCATGCCTCACCATTTAATACTGTTTCACCTTTACTTTGTAACTCTTCAATGTAATCTTTAAGAATTGTTAGACCTTGTTCTATTGTTTTATTAAAGTTTTCTTCTTCCACTGTAAAGAGTTTTACAATGTAATCAAACTTATCTTCAAGTTCTGTATACTCATGTTTTGAGTTATCTACAACTGTCTTTACAAGATCTTTCAAGAATAATCCTTTGATTCCAAGTAATTTACCATGTCTTACGGCACGTCTCAAAAGTCTTCTCATAACGTATCCACGTCCTTCATTTGAAGGCTGAACCCCATCAGAAGCTAAAAATGTTACTGAACGGATATGGTCTGTAATAACACGGATTGAAACATCTTTCTTCGGATCTTCTTCATAATTTACACCAGCAATTTGGCACACATGATCACGAATGGCTTTGATTGTATCCACATCAAAAATAGATGTTACCCCTTGCATCATTGCAGCAAGACGTTCAAGACCCATTCCTGTATCAATATTTGGGTTTGGAAGTGGCTCATAACGTCCATCTTCAGTACGGTTAAACTGTGTAAATACTAAATTCCAGAACTCTAAGTAACGGTCACAATCACACCCTACAGTACACTCTGGACTATCACATCCGAATTCTGGACCTCTATCGAAGTAGATTTCTGAACATGGACCACAAGGACCTGTTACGCCTACTTCCCAGAAGTTATCCGCTTTGCCCATATAGAAGATTTTATCTTTTGTTAGCCCGATTTTATCTCTCCAAATAGTTGCAGCTTCTTCATCTTCTTCATAAACAGATACGAATAGACGCTCCTCTGGTAGACCGATTACTTTTGTTACGAATTCCCAAGCCCACTCAATAGCTTGCTCTTTAAAGTAATCACCAAAAGAGAAGTTCCCTAACATCTCAAAGAAAGTACCATGTCTTGCTGTTTTACCAACATTCTCAATATCTCCTGTACGGATACATTTTTGACATGTTGTCACACGTGTGCACGGTGGTTTTTCTTGTCCTGTAAAGTATGGTTTTAATGGTGCCATACCTGCGTTAATTAACAATAAACTATTATCATTTTGTGGCACCAATGGGAAGCTTTTCATACGAAGGTGTCCCTTTGATTCAAAAAACTCAAGATACATTTGTCTTAGTTCATTTAAACTATAATTTTTCATATTTTCCTCCTTGGAATATTATTAAGCTTTAAAAGCTAGTATACGTTTTTTGGGATGCTAAGTATTCTTCTAGGCACAAATCTAATTTGTTGATTTTTTTCGCATGATTGACACCCACATAACGATAGTGCCATGGTTCATACGCAATCCCCGTAATATTCTGCTTTTGCTCCGCATAGCGCAAAACAAATCCAAACTGATCGCCATATGCACTGAGCCATTTCCCTTGTGTTGTCTCACCAAAATCCCTAATAAGTGGATCATCTTCTTTTGCTAAAGTACTCGTGGTTACATCTATAGCCAATCCTAACTGATGTTCACTACACCCTGGCAAGGCCACAATAGTTGCTGCATGCTCTCTGACATTTTCAAACGCCATGCCTTCATGAAGTAGGCGTTGCACCTTTTTATTGAATAGGTTTTTTTGATACTCATAAGAACGGTAACCACTCACTAGCACAAGCGGTGAATACCCTTCTTGCTGCAGACACTGATTAAGCTTATAAAACATCTCATAGACTTCTTTTACAAGCCAAATGCCTGTAATCGGATCACGAATGAGGTTTTGGGGTATAAACAGCGCATCTAAAGGGTTGTTTTGATTAACAAGCATTAATAAGTTCATAAATAACCTCCTTGCTATAAGTGTTTAAACGCAAAAAGACCCCATCCCACATAGGGACGAGGTTGCTCGCGGTACCACCCTAGTTATGTCCGAAGACATCACTCTCAAACCTATAACGTAGTCACCCGTGCATCCCTACAACAACTTATTCAAGATACATGCTCCAAGACTGCTTCTATAAACAGGTATTAGGAAACTCTCAGCACTATTCCCCTCTCTGAAAACCCTTATTTATATACTCCTTCTTTTCATAGCATTTATATTATTTATATACACTTATTAGCTTGTCATATGCCTATTATGATTCGATTATATGTAATGTGTGGTAATTTGTCAATATTCTAGCTACAAAAGTTCAAAACCGTCTTGCCTAGAGATAGGTTAACACACTATTGAATCCTTAAATTTGGCATAAGTAGAGATAAAAGAATAGATGATAACCATAAGTTGGTTATCATCTATTCTTTAAATCATGTCACCGATTTTTTGCCAATTTTAGCAAACTGTTTCTTATCTTTTACAGATGCTTTGGCATACGCTGTAAAGGCCACGCCGATACTACTCCCCACAATTGCCCCTATTATAAATTTGTTCATATACATAAGCTATCCCTCCAAAAGTCTATTTCGTAAGTTTAGTCTATGCAACTTCACAGTTTATATACAATGAATAAATAATCCACTGAGTAGTTTCGGTTCAAACCATGTGGATTTTGGTGGCATCACATCACCTTGGTCTGCAATAGTCATCAAATCCTTAACAGATGTTGGGTACAAACTAAATGCAACATCCATCTCTGCATCTGTTCTTTTATTAAGTTCCTCTATCCCCCTAATGCCACCAACGAAATCAATTTTTTCATCTATTCTTGGATCATGAATTTCAAAGATAGGTTCGAGGACTAATTTTTGCAATAACGACGCATCTAACTGTTCCACCACCGAAAGCCCCTCTAATAATTCCTCTTTTAACGCGAGCTTATACCAGTTTTTATCATAACGCATACCAAATTCATGAGCTTTAGTAGGCTTATAGTATACCTCCTGAACTTGTTCCACTTCAAACGACTTCTCTAGCATCTCAAATAGCGCTTCTACATTGTATTTACCATTATTCTTAAGCACTCTATTGTAATCCATAATCTTAAGTTCTTCACTAGGGAATACAACCCCTAAGAAGTGCTGAGCCGCTGTATTATTAGGATTTTGTCTAGCACAGGCAGCAGCTGCCGCGCAGCGATGGTGCCCATCTGCAATATAAAGTGACTCTGCATCCTCAAAAAGCATCTGTAGATTGATCAGTGTCTGACTATCCGTCACTTGATACACGCTATGTCTCACACCATCCTGACTTTCAAAATCATAAAGTGGCTGCTGATTCAGGCAGTATTCCCTCATCCATTGCTGCAAGAGCCCCATATCTTTTGCCATCAAGAAGATAGGCCCTGTATGGGCCTGACACCCCTCAATGTGTTTGACCCGATCCTTCTCCTTGACCGCCCTTGTATACTCATGCTTTTTGATTTTGCCCTCATCATATTCTTTGCAACTTAGCGTACATACCAAACCGTGTTGTATAGTTTCTGCATTCTGTAAGACGTACACATACATTGCAGGCATTTGTTCCTTAACAAACACACCAGCATCTAACCACTCTTTGATTTTGGCACCCGCTAATGCATACTGCTCACTAGGAGTCTTATCTCCCCCTAGCAATTCTGGCTTATCCACTTGCAAAAAGGAGATGCCCCCCTCTGTCTCTGCTACGATTTGACACGCCTCCTCCGTATTCATCACATCATAAGGGAGTGCTGCTACCAAGTGTGCACATTCTTCCTTTGGTCTTATTGCCGCAAACGGCTTCACTGTAATCATCTTTTCACCTCTTCATTTTGGTTAAACTCCAAAAAGCCATCAAACCTTATGAAGGTCTTGATGGCTCTTAAGCTTAAATTTTACAATTTATCTTTTGGAGCATAGTGTGTATGAAGCAACTCATGCGCCTTATGGCTCATAGGATGCCCAAAATAGTTGTCATATAATTCAATGACAGCTGGATTTTCATGGGACTTTCTAAGTGTTTTCCCTGCGTCTTCTGTATAGAGCGCCTCACGACGTTTTTTGAGCACTTCTACATCGCCATGATGGTAAGGTTGCCCACCACCACCAATACAACCTCCTGGACATGCCATAATCTCAATAGCATGAAGATTACGTGGGTTCCCTTGTCTAATTTCTTCAAGAAGTTCTCTGGCATTTCCAAGACCATGTGCAATCCCAATATTAAGGTCTAAATCCCCTACTGCTACTGTTGCACATCTCACACCATCAAATCCTCTTAAATCCTCAAACTCTACTTTTCCAAGTGTCTCACCTGTGATTTTTTCATAAGCTGTACGTACTGCCGCTTCAATAACACCACCAGTTGTTCCAAAGATTACAGAAGCACCTGTAGACTCTCCTAATGGATTATCAAACTCTGCATCCTCAAGGTTTGCTAAATCAATATTAGCTTGCTTGATCAGATGTGCTAACTCACGTGTAGAGATTGAAAGATCTACATCATTATTAAACTCTTCTCTTGATGCTTCAAACTTCTTAGCAAGACATGGCATAATTGAAACAACCACCATTTTCTCACGTGGAATATTGTATTTTTCAGCAAAATAAGACTTTGCAATTGCCCCAAACATTTGTTGTGGAGATTTTGCTGATGATGGGATCTCTAATAAGTCTTGGAACTGACTTTCAAAGAAGTTAACCCATGCTGGGCAGCAGCTTGTTAAGATTGGAAGTTTAACCGATTCATCTCCTCTTTGGAAACGTGTAATACGATCAATAAGCTCCGCACTCTCTTCCATAATGGTTACGTCCGCTGCAAAATCCGTATCGAATACATAGTTGAATCCAAGTTGTTTCAGTGCTGCAACCATTTTACCTGTTACAAGTGTTCCAGCTTCAAGACCAAACTCTTCACCTAAAGCAGCACGTACTGCTGGTGCTGTTTGAACCACAACAACTTTCTCTGGATCTGCAAGTTTTTTGACAACACTCCATACATGCTCATTTTCACATAATGCACCTGTTGGACACACTGCCACGCATTGCCCACAGTGAGTACATACAGAATCCTCAAGGTTTACTTCAAAGGCTGGTGCTACTACTGCTTTAAACCCACGATTAATACCTGATAATGCACCTACTGTTTGCACTTTGTTACACATTGTCTCACAACGTCTACACATAATACATTTATCCATATCCCTGATAATAGCACTGCTCACATCTTTTCTATAGGTAGACTGTGCGCCGTCTTTACCAATTGTGATATCGCGCACACCAAACTTAATCGCTAAGTCTTGGAGCTCACAGTTACCTGATTTTTCACATACGAGACAATCTTTTGGATGGTCTGAGAGTAAAAGTTCAAGAACCACTTTACGCGCATTCAATACTTTCATAGAATTTGTATGCACTACCATACCCTCATATACAGGTGTTGCACATGCTGGCGCAAGGTTTTTTCTACCTTCCACTTCTACAACACAAATTCTACAAGATGCTGCTTGATTCACCATTTTTGTATCATGTAAATCTAAGTGACAAAGTGTTGGAATTTCAATCCCAACTTGTTTTGCAGCTTCTAATACAGTTGCTCCTGGCTGTACTTGTGTAACTTTACCATCTATTGTAACATTAAGGTTTGACATTGATTTCACTCCTTTTCTATTCTTTAATAATGGCTGCAAAACGGCATTTATCCATACAAGCGCCACACTTAATACATTTCGCTTGATCGATAGTGTGTTTTTGTTTGACACTACCTTCAATCGCGTTCACTGGACACACACGTGAACATGCTGTACAACCAATACACTTATCTGTTATGTGATATTGAAGTAATGCACTGCATTGGCCCGCTGGACACTTATGATCACGTACGTGTGCAATATACTCATCCATAAAGATATCAAGTGTTGATAGAATAGGGTTTGGAGCTGTTTGACCAAGACCACAAAGTGCTGTGTCTTTAATCACTTGACTCACTGATTTGAGTGTCTCAAGGTCATCCATAGTTCCTTTTCCAGCAATAATTTTTTCTAAGATTTCAAGAAGTCTCTTGGTTCCTACGCGGCATGGCGTACATTTACCACAAGATTCTTCTTCAGTAAACTCAAGATAGAATTTAGCAACTGCAGGCATACAGTCATCTTCATCCATAACAATCATACCACCTGAGCCCATCATAGACCCTTTGGCAATTAAGTTATCAAAGTCAATCGGTGTATCAAGGTCTTTTTCTGTTAAGCAACCACCAGATGGTCCACCTGTTTGAACCGCTTTGAATTTTTTACCGTCTTTGATGCCACCACCGATATCATAGATGACTTCTCGAAGTGTAATTCCCATTGGCACTTCAATGAGCCCTACGTTATTGATTTTACCTGCTAAAGCAAATACTTTTGTACCTTTTGATTTTTCTGTACCGATTTGGCTGTACCAATCAGCACCTCTTAAGAAAATAACAGGTACATTGGCAAATGTCTCAACATTGTTAACGTTCGTTGGTTTGCCCCAATAACCACTTTCTGCTGGGAATGGTGGTTTTGTAGTAGGTTCCCCACGCATACCTTCCATTGAGTGAATAAGTGCTGTTTCTTCCCCACATACAAAGGCACCTGCTCCAAACTTGATTTCTACATCAAACTCAAAGTCTGTTCCTAATATATCTGTACCTAATAAACCATACTCTCTCGCATCAAGAATCGCTTTTTCAAGACGTTTGATTGCAAGTGGGTATTCTGCACGAATATAAACGAGACCTTTTGTTGCGCCAATGGCATAACCACAAATAGCCATTGCCTCTACAACTGAATGCGGGTCCCCTTCTAGGATTGAACGGTCCATAAAGGCACCTGGGTCACCCTCATCTGCATTACACACCACATATTTTTGGTCGCTTTGGTTTTTGTAAGCAAACTCCCACTTAAGTCCTGTTGGGAAACCACCGCCCCCACGTCCACGAAGTCCTGATTTTTTCATTTCATCAATTACTGCTTGTTGTGGCATCCCTAATACTTTGGCTAAAGCTTGGTAACCATCACGTGCAATGTACTCTTCAACATTATCTGGATCAATGAATCCACAGTTACGAAGCGCTACACGCATTTGTTTTTTATAGAAATCCATATGTTTTGAATCTGAAACAGAATCTTGTGTTGTTGGATCTATGTAAAGTAGTTTTTCTACTTTTCTTCCTTTTACAATATGCTCTGCTACAATCTCTTTGACATCTTCTGGTGTAACCTGTACGTAGAACGTATTATCAGGTAATATTTTTACAACAGGCCCTTTCTCGCAAAAACCAAAACAACCTGTTTTAAGAACCTGAACACTCTCCTCCATACCAACTGCTTTGAGTTCAGCCTCAAGCTCTGTTACAATTTCATTTGAACGAGAAGAAATACAACCAGTTCCCCCACATACTAATACATGCATTGTATACTTAGACATTCGTTTGCCTCCTTTTCAATTACTCATCTAGGGATTTGTGTGCTGCAGGGATAATGCCATCAATCATTTCCCCGCCCTTGATGTGCTTTTCAATGATTTCTTTTGCTTTTTCTTTGGTCACATTGCCATAAACAACTGGTTCTGTACCTGGAAGCGTTACCTCAACTGTTGGCTCTGCATAGCAATACCCCATACAACCACTTTGAGTAATAACTACATTTTCTAAGTTTTCTTCTCTCACAACGTCTGCAAAGTAATTCATGATTTCCCTTGCACCAGATGCAATACCACATGTTGCCATAGCGACACGTACCATGACCAATTGGTCTACGTTATCCCCTTTTTCTCTCAGGTCTACTTTATTCTTAACGTTATCTCTTAACTTCACTAAATCATCCAGTGACATGATTTTTGGCATTTTATTTCCCCCTAACCCTCGTCTTATTCTTGATACTCTTTTAAGATATTTTTTACTTCATCCGCTTTTGTAATACGTCCGTAAACTTTGTCCCCTATTAACACAACTGGTGCAAGACCACATGCCCCAACACATCTTAATGCATCTAATGAGTATTGACCATCTGCAGTTGTTTCACCAACATTGATTCCTAACTCTTTTTTGAATGCTTCAAGTACCTTATCAGCGCCCCTTACATAGCACGCTGTTCCCATACACACTGAAATAGGGTGTTTTCCTTTTGGAACCATTGTGAAAAATGAGTAGAAACTGACAACACCATACACTTGTGATACTGGAATATTAAGCTTATCCCCTACAAACTTTTGAACTTCTTTTGGTAAGTAACCAAAAATAGACTGAGCTCTATGAAGTACTGAGATTAGCGCCCCCTTTTTCTCTGGTAACTCATTAATAAATTTTTCGAGCTCATCGTACATCTCTTGAACAAGTTCGTTTTTGCAATTTTCACATGACATAACAGATCCTCCTTGCTATTTTGGTACTCTTTTCACAATAAGTATTCAACTAGCAAACACTTATTGTTAATTTATTAACAATAATCTTATGATTTATTGTACTATATTTATGAAAATAACATAATTTTTTACCTTTGTCAATAAATTGTATACTTTATAGAATATAAAAATATATCAAAAAATTATTTTTTTAGACAGGTAAAGATACCCTCTAGAGAATAAGTATCCACCTCTAAAAACTCATGCTCACAACAAAGCTGCTCAAGATAATGGGCATCAGAGCTGCGGATAATTTGGTTTTGAGGTACCAGATCCATATAATCCTCACGTCTCCCCTTAATAGATAATTCGACATGTTGGGTATTAAGCTCCTCTGGGATACTTCCCAAGTTCGAAAGCACACTATAAGCATTGCGGTCAATATGGGCAGGATAAATAACCCCACCCACTTTGCGCACTATCTCATAAATTTCACTAGCTGGTAACTGAACAGCCGTAATGAGCAGCTGGTCAATAGTCCCTACGATCTCATCTTGCGCATCTAATACCAGTTGATCACCAAAAATCTTAGGTCTATTTTTGATAGGTGGTAAATGTTTAGTAATGACTGCCTCTACATATGCGGCAGCTTCTAAAGTCGGAAAAAGTGCAACAGAATGAAACTCTTCCATACACTCGATTTCCATACCTGGAATCACCAAAACACCTAATTGCTCACCAACTGTCATAACCGCTAGGCAATTGGCACACGTATTATGATCCGTAATAGCAATCACGTCTATCCCACTTAGCTTTGTCATATTGACAATATTATTGGGCGACATCTGTTCATCTGCACACGGGGATGCTGCTGTATGAATATGAAAATCATACACAAGCTGCATAAGCCACCACTAGTTCAAAGGACGTCAAATGACTCCCTAGTACCGGAATACCTTCTTCATTAGCCTTAGCAATCATATCCTCAGTAGGGGTAACACCCTCTGCTAATACAATAGCACTAAGCCCTAACAAACTAGCTACTGCCACACTATTTAAATGCCCCTGTATCGTAAACCATACATTTCCCTCCTTGGCATGACCCATTACAAAAGAGAGCAAATCCCCTGTATAACCACCCTCTACGGTTTGATGAAGTCCTGTTTCTCCCGCCAAAACACCTAACCCTAGTTTACTTACTACATCAGCTACTGTCATTTAATCACCTCTTTATTTTCTTCTGTGGGCAATACTTTTAAGGCTAGCTCAAGCATTGCTTCAGAAAGTTCTTTGATTCTATGCCTCAACATAAAAATACAATCTTCCACGTGAGAATTCCCCTTGATCACATCTTCTGCAAAGCAACGACAAGTAGGCGCACCACACGAACCACAATCAATACGCGGAAGTTTTTGGTACAACTGATCAATGGACTCCATCATCGTTAACGCTGTGGCCACATTTTCATCCAACGAAAATACAGGTCTCGGAACAATAGGGAGACAATACCTTGTATCCATCTGTCCATACTCCTTCTTGATTGTTCCTTCTGCCATCAGCTTCTTTTCTTGATCAATAAACTTTTTAAGGGTATGACGGCTTACAAAAGGATTTTCTATGGTAAGAGGGCCTCCTAGACAACCTCCTACACAACCTAGTGCCTCTATAAAAGCCACATTCTCAAGTGTCCCATCTTCTACCTTCTCCAAAATAGCAATAATATTGTCCATGCCATCTACCGCAATATGATTTTCTATTCCCACATTACTAATAGCCCCATTACGCGTCGCCCACATGAGTCCCTCATGGCTCCCTTGTCTCATAGATCTTGTGTCTTCCACACTTTTGACTTTATGTATTATGGCTTTATAAACATCTTGCATAGACAATGCCCCATCTACCAAAGACTGCTCAATCCCCTTCGGATTACGTACATCTGTCACCTTTGCCGGACAAGGCGATATAAAAAATACCCCCACATCCTTGGGATCAATACCCTTTTTAGCATACGTATCCTTAGTAATACGTGCCGCAAGCTCCATAGGTGATATAATCGGTAGGACGTGTTCTATCAAAGTAGGAAACCTTCTTTGAATGAGCTTGACAATCACAGGACACGCCGAGGAGATGACAGGGAGAACTTTTGCATGATGCAAATAGTTCCTCGTATGTTTTGCGATAATTTCTGCAGCAGCAGCCACCTCTACAACATCTGTAAACCCTATCTCATAAAAAGCATCTAATATATTTTCTATCTTGTGTGCTTTTGGAAACTGCGCATAAAAAGCAGGTGCAGGTAATGCCACTCGGTGAGGATATCTCCAAATCATCTCTAGCTTATCTGTCACCGCGCGCTTAGCACCATTACGACATACTGCAATACAATTCCCACAATCAATACATCTCTCATCTATGATTTTAGCTTTGGATGCTTTTACCCGTATAGCTTCTGTAGGGCACCGTTTAATACAATCTGTACATCCGATACACTTCTCACTTGCCAACATGACACTATGCACCGCTTCACCTTCTTTCTAGAGGTTATGATTCCTCCTTGAAAAAATAGACTATTAACTCAATCGTTGTCCCCTTACCCACTTCTGACGCTATATTCAGCGAATCACTATAACGTTTCATATTAGGTAGCCCCATGCCCGCACCAAACCCTAACTCACGTATGGCATGGGTAGCCGTGGAATAACCTTCTTTCATCGCTAACTCAATATCTGGTATACCTGGTCCTTGATCCTTCAAGCTCACATAGATACAATCACTTGATATATCTACATCTATCTCTCCGCCATTTGCATGAAGCACCATATTCATCTCTGCCTCATACATAGCAATAGCAATTTTACGTACAATCGGTGATGCAATCCCTATTCTCTTTAAGACGCGTTTGACTTCTCCCGAGGCTTCCCCTGCTAGTAGAAAGTTGTCTCCATCTACATGGAAATGTAATTTCATACTACTCCTCTCCTTCGGTTAAGCCTCTATTATAAAGTTTGCCACAAGCCACATAAAGTGGGTAATCTGTAGACAAAATCACCATGTTTTTTTGTTTTGCCATAGCCACCATCTCCTCCGTAGGCACCTTGCCCCTTACAAAAACGATAGCTCTAATATCTAACATTTCCGCTGTACGAATGACTTGCGGATTCACTAACCCTGTCAAAAGCAATACTTTCTCCTTTGCAAAAGCCAACACATCACTCATCAAATCACAGCCACAGGCTGCGTGAACCTCTCTCCCATTAAGCGTTTCTCCCGCCCACTGGGTCGCATCTAAGATTTCCTTGACTTGTTCTAGTTTCATCCCTCTACCTCCTTATGATTACTGCTTTCTAACGGATTCACTTCCAAAGGTAAATACACCTTAAAGAGCTGGTTATAACAATCATAGGCAATTCTAACCCGATCTGATCCCCCAAATGCTTGTTTTGCACCGTCTAGCCCAATGCCAAACCGCGCAACTTCTGCTTGCCTATGAAGCAGTAACAACCGTGTGTATAACCAACTATTGGTTCTTGTCGACAGAGCCTCTCCTCCTTCAAAAACCTGAGCACTTGGATTACTTACAATCACTTCATGTGCTGTTACCTCAACCCTTGTATGGTAGTGATCATTCCAATAATCTCTATGAATCAACGCATTGGCTACGACCTCTAGCAGCGCCTCAACAGGATACCCCAGCGGAAGAATCCCCACAATGTCTTGATAGAAGGTTTGAAGTTGCATGCCTATATTCCCCAAAAACACCTGCCCCCCCTGCTCTGTTTTGAGCTCCAACCGGGTATGGGGCAAGAAATCTTGTGGCTTGTTACCAAATACTAGCAAACCACCATAGGTGGGATGGACTTCCTTTCGGTACTCATCCCACTCACACATCCCTAGCGCATTCAGCGTCGGAATACAACTTGTGATTGTCTCACATCCCCCAAGATATCTCTTGACCATATCCCAATCCAAATCCGCCATCTCCGCACGATGGCAAGGAACCGTCTCAAAACTCACCAGCCCACAATTTTGAAGCATTGTCGCAATCTCATGCCGTGTGGCCACATCTGTCGTCGAACCTCTCCTCACATAAAATGCACCTACCCCTAGCATCTGATGAGGCATTTGTGTACTTTTATAAATCGTTAGCACTCCTACGACCTTACGATTGATCACCACAGTATCCCATCTTACCACTACAGGCGGTCTACTCCGTTGTCCTATAATCTGCTGTAACCGTTCTTCAACATTCTCCGGAATTTGCTCTATTCCTACAATTTTCTTGGTGTGATCTTGTATACCATACAAGATATACCCTCTCCCACCTGGTGTATTCGCCATAGCGATGACATCTTTCACCAATTCTCTCTTATCCGAATCCTGCTCAATCATCAATTTTAACTTGAAGTCTAGTTTAAAACCTTCCTCTTTTTGTAGAAGCTGCTTCACTTTTTGTTGGTTCATGAAATCACCTCCTCTTAAAATCTTACCACACTAAATATTTATAATATAGTAAAACAATCTGATAAATTAGCTATTTCATAATTTATAAAATATATTATTTTGAAAATTATATAAATTTTTTATAGTATATTCATATCACCCTCACCATATAGATAAATTAAATCACTCGCTTAGCCTAGGAGGAATCTCATGAAAAAAAATCCTATCCCTTCATGCTGCTACTTACGTGTATTTCACGCCTATCCCACTCAGACAGCGCTGTCACTTACCCTCGCAGACCAAACACTTGCCAATGATCTATTCTATGAAGATTTTACCCAATATATCCCACTAGAGCCAGAGACATATCCCATCAAAGTATTTCCTTATAAGGAAGATTCCCTATTAGCCCAAGTCGATATCACACTTCATCCCTACAAGATCTATACCCTTGTATTAGCACCTCATCCAAAAGCCCTAGACAAACTCCACCTCTATTGCATCGAAGACATCCAGCGCCTTGTCAATCCACCAGACTGTGTCCTTCGGATGGCTCATTTTGTGCATACTATCAACGCTTTCGATCTCTTAGAACAAGAGGATCGCTTGCGGTTCAAGAATATTCACTTCTCCGAAGTAAGCCGCTATATCCCATTTGATAGCACTCCCAACCAATTCAAATGGATCGATCATAGCTACAAAGAGCAGCTTCTAGAGCTCTCTCACCAGCTCAAACCTATTAGACTCTATACCTTTTACCTCATCGGCAATAACACCAAAGCATTTCCCCTCAAATGCGTTGTCTCTATTGACGGCAACTCCTATCTCCCTACCCCCTTATTAGAAAAAAAAGAAAAGCGTGCCGATTAAGCACGCTTTTCTTGACGTTTGTTCTTAGTTTTAGGTTTCATCACCGAATAACCAAATGTCCCTATTTGATCACCTAGTGTAAAATACGTTCCATGAGAATAAGCAATAAGGTCTGTATCATTCAGATGGAATTTACCCTTCTCATCCATATATGCCTCATCTGCATACACATTAAGCACCTTAGCAATAAACATATGGTGTGAACCTAACTCCTTAATCTCCGTCACCTCACACTCAATACACACAGGACTCTCACCAATCATCGGACACCCTGTATCATTATCACAATCCAAAGTTAAATTCATCTCTTTGAACTTATCCAGATCTCTACCCGATCTCACCCCACAAAAATCCGTCGCCTTCACAAGATCTCTCGTCGTCAGATTAATGACAAATTTGCCCGTCTCCTTGATCAAGTCATAAGAGTGGCGAGAAGGCCTCAAAGAAATATAAGTCATAGCCGGATTGGTACAGATTGTCCCAGTCCAAGCCACCGTAACAATATTAGCATTGTCCTCAGTACCACAACTCACCATCACCGCTGGCAGGGGGTAAATCATATTGCCGGCTTTCCATTTTTGTTTACTCATGTATGTCAACACTCCTTATCTTGCGTTTATTATGTATTTACTAATCATAAAGGTAAATGACATACTTTTCAAGTCCAAGGTTACGAAAGTCAACAATGTTATATTTGTAAATAGTAAGACCGAGATTGTTTTGACCAATTGTTGTATCATACGCATAATATAATCTGGTTCAAAAACCATTATTCTCCCCCTAAACTACATAACAAATGTGGCAAGTAACCATGCAATACCATTAATAGTCATATGCATAATTGTTGGCCCTATGAGTGTTTGATTTTTGTCTCTTACATAGCCAAGTCCTATCCCTAAGACACTTGCATAGACTTTTTGGAGTCCAAAGGGATGCACTACCCCAAAGATGACGCCTTGCCCTACGATGGCGAGTTCTCTACCAAAGAGTGTCTCTAATCGGTCTTGAATCTTGCCTCGGAATATATATTCTTCTAATAGAGGTGCCCCGATCACTAGCACCAAAAATCTCAGCACGGGTTCATTGGTTACAAAGAGTGTGTCGATTTCTTGTGTATAGGTTGGGAAGAACGGCAAGAGTATGCCATTGATCACACAGCTTGCTAGCCATAATAATATTCCGTATCCAATATAACGGAATATTTGTCCTATTCCTTCTAGGTGGTAAGGTTTATCTATCTTAAAAGTCTTGATTGTTTGGATATAGGGTAATAGGCAGATGCCATAGGCTATCAGTGTCACAAAAAACGTATGCTCCTGGACGTAGGGAATACCCATAAGATTGGCCATCAAAAGTGTTGCGATATATTGACTCCCAAAGAACCATGCTACTGTGAGGAGAATCGTTGCTATATTTTTAAAGTAGGTATTCATAATTACTCCTTATTTTTGTTATTTATCATGATTGGTATGTTTATTATATCATACTCTTAGGAGACATTAAAACTTTTACTCTGTCCCAATTTATACTATAATAGAAGGAGTAAATGTTTTAACTGGAGGATTTATAGCATGAGAACTTTATATTGGTATGTTTACTTTGGAATTAGTTTATTTTTACAAACACCGAAACTACTCAAAGTCAACAGATTAACAAAGCAAGGCAAACTTCAAGAGCGTAATGACTATGTTTTTGGCGTGACATCTTCTTGGGCAAGAAGACAAGTACGTAATAGTGGTGCGACAATCACTGTTCATGGTGAGGAAAATCTGATTGATGGCCCTGTTGTTTTTATCAGTAACCATCAAGGGAACTTTGATATTGCTTTATTTATGAGCTATATCCCTAAACAGACAGGCTTTGTCTCTAAGATTGAAATGGCCAAAGCACCTCTTATTAGTACTTGGATGAACCTTTTACACTGCGTCTTTATGGATCGCAGCACGCTCAAAGGGGCTGCTTCTGCCATCGTAGATGGAATTAAGATGATCAAAGCAGGTCACTCTCTTGTCATTTTCCCTGAGGGAACAAGAAGTCGCGGTGATCAAATGGGTGAGTTCAAGGCAGGTAGCTTCAAACTTGCTACCAAACCCGGTGTGCCTATTATCCCTGTAACAATCGATGGTTCTTACAAACTCATGGAGCGTCAAGGCGGCAAAGTAACTCCTGATAAAGTTGATATTTATATTCACCCACCGATTGCAACCAAAGGGCTTTCGAAAGAAGAGCAAAATGCACTCGTTCAACAAGTTCAAGAGATTATCCAAACCAAATTACCACAATAAGCAAAGAGGCTGACTGATAATGGCGTGTGCCATCATCAGTCAGCCTCTTTATTTTATTGTATTTCTAATCCTTCAAATTGTGCTTCATAGAGTTTTTGGTAAATACCTTGTTTGGCAAGGAGCTCTTGGTGGGTTCCTTGTTCTTCAATACCATTTTCCCCAAGTACAATAATCTGGTCGGCCTTTCGTACAGTTGATAAGCGGTGTGCCACCACTAATGTGGTACGATTTTTGCACACTTCTTCTATAGATTGTTGGATCATATACTCTGTGGCATTATCTAGTGCTGAAGTGGCTTCATCCAGAATCAGTAACGAAGGATTCTTGAGGAATACCCTCGCAATAGAAAGACGTTGTTTCTGCCCACCAGAAAGTTTGACCCCACGTTCTCCGATATACGTCTCATACCCATCTGCAAGTCCCATAATAAACTCATGGATATTGGCACGTTTGGCAGCTTCTATGACTTCTTCCTCAGTTGCTTGATGATTGCCGTAGAGGATGTTCTCTTTGATTGTCCCTGTAAACAGGAACACTTCTTGCTGCACAATCCCGATATGGCTTCTGAGATTCTCAAGTGTCAAATCTGTGATTGGTGTCCCGTCCAGTTTGATCTGGCCCTCTGCAACATCATAAAACCTCGGGATCAAATTACATAATGTAGTCTTACCACCACCCGAAGGACCTACAAGTGCTACCATCTGCCCTGCTCCAACGTTTAAATCAAGGTCTTTGAGTACATATTCGTCCTCATACTTAAAACTAACTTTTTCAAATGCAATATGCCCTTGTACCTGCGCTAGCACCTTACCTTCTGTAGGCTCTACTTCAGGTAATTCGTTCATGATTTCAAGATAACGGTTAAATCCTGTCATCCCATTTTGATACTGCTCCATAAAGTTCACAAGCTTTGTAATAGGTGCTGTAAACATTTTGATATATAGCATAAAGGCCATGAACTCACCAAGAGTAATGAGTCCTTTATACGTAAATATCCCACCTGCTATAAGACTGACAAAGTCTAACAAGTCAATGGCAAAGGTTGCCCCTGAGAAATACTCCGCCATGGTTTTGTAGGCTACTTCTCTTGCACTGGTAAAGCTTTGATTCCCTTTTTCAAACTTCTCTTGATCGTGGTCAAAACTGCCAAAGCTCTTAGACACACGAATCCCTGCAATACTATTTTCAAGAAGGGCATTGACCTCTCCTGTTTTGACACGTGTCGCATGAAAAGTCTGTTTCATCTTGGTACGCTTTTTCCATGTGAATAAGAAAATAAAGGGTACAAATGCAAAAATAATAAGAGTTAAAGGTACATTCACACCTATCAGAATGATGAAAGACCCTATGAGCATTACTGCTGAAATAAATAAATCTTCTGGGCCATGATGAGCAAGCTCTGAGATTTCCATCAGGTCATTGATCATCCTAGACATAATCTCACCTGTCTTGGTATTATCAAAATATGTAACCGGCAACTTCTGCAAGTGTGTGAAGAGCTGTCTACGCATATCGGCTTGCATTCTCACACCTACTACGTGCCCCCAATACTGCATAAAGTAGTTACATCCAAGTTTTACAAGATAAATCACTATCAAAATCACTGCAAATCTAAAGATCATCTCTATATCTTTCTTCGGAATACTTTGATCAATGAGTTGCTGCGTAAGCATAGGATAAACAAGCCCACAGGCTGAAGCAATAAATGCCACAAGTAAATCCAATATAAACAATTTTTTGTAAGGTTTATAAAAACTAATAAATTTTCCAAACATAATAATTATCCTTTCCTAGAAGTCATTTTTAACCTCAGTTAGTATACCATAAAAAAAAGTTTTTTCAAATAAAGTGGAACATTGTTTCTTCATATAACGTCTATATGATTGAAAAGAACACCAATACTTAGGAGGTATAGATATGAATAAAAAATTATCTAATAGAGTAAGAGTTTTAATGGCTGTTGGTGCTGTAGGTGCCATGAGTATTACAGCTATCGCTGCACCCATCTTAAAAGAGGTTAATGCGACACTTAAGAGCGACATGAAATATGTGATTAATGGCGAAGCTGCTTTAGCAGGTACAGATGCCCTTGTTTACGACAACACAACTTATCTTCCAGTTAGAAAAATCGCCGAAGCACTTGATGCTAAAGTAGAGTACAAAGATGGCATCATTGCAATCACAACTGGGACAGGTGCTAACACACGTACAGTTGAGGTTCCTGTAACAGAGGTAACTGAAGAAAATAACAAAATGGAAGCTGTAGAAGCCGTGACAATTGAATCTGCTACAATCAAATCAATTGATTTAGAATCAAAACAAGTGACAATTCTTCCTGATGGCCAAAAAGATGAAGCAACATCATATATCGTCCTTAATATGGGCGAAGATACATCAATCACACATTTCAAAGCAAGAAGATTATTTGCTCTTGAAGACCTTAAAGAAGGTATGAAAGTAAGTGTCACTCATTCACCCATGATGACTCGTTCTATGCCACCACAAACACCAGCTTTTAATGTAACAATTCTTGATGAATTAAGCACATTTACTGATGCACCAGCTGAAGAAGTCGCTCCACTTGAAAATGTTGTACTCAAAGATGTTGTCATCGCCGAAATCAGTGAAGATGGCAAGACAATCACTGTAGGTAAAACAATTGACCCACAAGACCTTGCTAACCAAACAATCCTTCACATTACAGAAGACACAGTGATTAAACATCACAAAAACAAAAAAGCTTATACAGCTGCCGATCTTGAAAAAGGCCAAAAATTAGAAGTAACACATTCTCCTATCATGGCACTTTCTTTCCCAGGTCAAACAACTGCTTTTGAAATCGTTATTATGGACTAATAAAAAAACCGCCTCATAAAGGCGGTTTTTTTATTAGCGTTTTTTTCTGTTGGCAACTTCAATATTGATTTTACGACCTTTTATCTTTTGAGAAGTCATGTTTTCCATTACTTCTTCAACGTAAGCGCCTGGAATCTCGAAGAATGAGAATTTCTCAAGTACGTCTACACGATTGATTTGTTTGCCTTTAAGTGATGTGAAATCTTCTACAAGTTTAACAAGGTCAGATTTTCTAAGTTTATCTTTTTTACCTAAGTTAATAAATAATCTTACATCATCTGCATTTGAGAATTTAACTTTACGATCTTCAAAATCTTCTACTTTAACAGTTTCTGATGATCCCATAACAACTTTATCCATAGCCATTTTGAGGAATGCTGCAGCAATATCTACTGTTGTTACATCCATCTCATCAAGCATATTCTCAATCATTGTTGTGTATTGTGATAATTCACCAGCAGTAATAACAGATTTCACCTCATCCATAAGGCCTGAAATCTTGTTATCTTTGATGGCTTCAATTGTTGGTGGTTTGATAAGTTTGATTTTTGATTTTGTGTAACGTTGGATATCTTTAAGTTTACCGATCTCTCTACCTGTAACAAATGAGAAAGATACCCCTTTACGGTTGGCACGGCCTGTTCTACCGATACGGTGTACATAGTATTCTTCGTCTGTTGGGATATCGTAGTTGAATACTGCATCTACTTCATCAACGTCAATACCACGTGCAGCAACGTCTGTCGCTACAAGCATCTCAACATGACCTTTTCTGAATTTGTTCATAACACTATCACGGTGTAATTGTTTCATATCCCCATGAAGTGCTTCTGCTGCATAACCACGCTCTTGTAAACCTTTGCATACATCATCTACACGTTTTTTAGTGTTACAGAATACTACAGATAATCTAAAGCTATTCGCATCGATTAATCTTGAAAGAATCTCTAATTTTTGGTTATCTCTTGTTTCTAAATAGCATTGTTCAATTGTTGGTACTGTCATTACTTTATGAATTACGTTTACTTTGATAGGATCGTTTTGGTAACGACGTGCAATGTCTAAGATTGCTTTTGGAAGTGTTGCAGAGAATAATACGAATTGTCTTTGTTCTGGAACGCTCTCTAAGATTACATCGATATCTTCTCTGAATCCCATGTTAAGCATTTCATCTGCTTCATCTAAGATCAGTGTGTGTAATGCGTCTAATTTTAAAGTACGACGTCTCATATGGTCCATTACACGACCTGGTGTTCCGATAACAATTTGAGGTTTTTTTCTAAGAGCCATCATTTGGCGGTCAATGGCTTGTCCTCCGTAGATTGGTAGGATACGAAGACCTTCTTTGTATTTTGAAAGTTCTCCAAGTTCATGAGCGATTTGGATTGTAAGCTCACGTGTTGGTGATAAAATAAGCACCTGTACATTAGGATTGTTTAAATCTACTAAATCAATTGCTGGTGCACCAAAAGCACATGTTTTCCCTGTTCCAGTTGGTGCTTGCGCAATAATATCACGACCTTCTAAAATATGTGGAATAGCTTTAGCTTGGATTGGTGTTGCTTCTTCAAATCCCATCTCAAGCGTTGCTTTTTGGATTTCTTCTGATAAATCAAGTTGATTAAATGCTATACGTTCTATAATCAGTACCTCTTCATTCTTTTAGTTTTCAATAGTTTCCATAGTATCATATCTTACAATAAATAACAAGTCATTTATTCTATTATCTCAGGAGCGCTATAGCTTATGTCCTTTGTATCTACTCGAATAGATGTGATAATGACATCTGTTAAAGGTTTATCTCCCTTACCTACTGCTACTTTTTCAAGAGCATCTGCCACCTCATATCCTTGGGTAATTTTGCCAAAGGCTGCATACTTACCATCTAACGGTGTTGCAGGCCCTGTTACAATAAAGAACTGACTCCCTGCTGAGTCATTATCTTGGCTACGGGCCATAGATAATACCCCTTCTTGATGGGATAAGTTGTTCTCTTTGAATCCATTTTCTACAAATTCCCCCTTGATGCGATAACCCGGTCCACCTATACCTGTTCCTTCTGGATCACCTCCTTGTAGTACAAAGTCATTGACAATACGGTGCAATTTCAGTCCATCATAAAAACCCTTGTTCGCTAAGTCAATAAAGTTTGCCACAGTATTGGGTGCAATATGCGGATAGAGTTCTGCTTGCATCACCCCATACCCTTCTATTTCAATTGTTGCTAATGGAATGTTTTCTTCTTTAACCTCGCCCTTTACATCAGATACAAATTCTATCCCTGCTCCGGTACTAGCCTTAGAGCATCCTACTGCCCCTGTAGCAACTGCCACTACAGCCATTAAAGTTAATAACTTTTTCATTTGTCTGTTCATTTGTATATGCCTCTTCTTTCATCATGATTCGCTATTTATTATACCCTTAAACACAAAAGATTACTACAGATGCAATAGGATTATCTCTACAAACTTTAGCAAGCAAAAACAACCCTATCCAAATCGCTCAGCGTTTGAGATAGGGTCGTCTATTGTCTCTATAAATGCCTTAGTTCATAATGATGTTTATTGACCATAACACATTCAAAAGATGGCTCTTCTATACTTTGGAAGCTCAGCACCTGATAAGTTAGAGGAATGATTTCTAAAACGTCATAAACCCCTGTACTTTCCACTTCTTTGACAAAGTTTTTGAGGCGTTTTTCAAGTTCAAATCCTGTTGCACGCAAATCCTTAGATGCCATTCGCTCTTTCCCTAAAGTATATACTTTTTCAATATAAGGGTTCCCACTCTCTACATAGTGGCCTATCTGAGAGATCATGCCTTGTAATTGCGCCTTCTCTTCTTCACCTTCTAGTATCGTTTCTTTTAATACCTTTTGCTTGCCCTTGAAATCCACACGCATATTTTGATAAATATAGCCCTTATCACAAGCCTTGCATGGCTCTTTACCTGTGTGCTGACACTTGTCACATCCTATAACCTTTTTGCCACCACACTGCTCACAACTCTCCATGCCATTATGACAATCACATGGAATCTCATGGGCTTTGCTACACTTTAGCTTATGCTTGCCACGGCACGTCGGACAAACGATTTTCTTGGTCCCTTGGCACTTAGGACACATCAGCTCTTTTTTGCCATCATGTGCAATCACCCAACCACTATTATGACATAATGAACAAATCCAGCCGTCTTGGCAATGCTCACACTTTTTGTACATACCATTTTTAAGTGGCATAAACCCTTTGTTACAGTGTGGGCACTTGATTTTTTTGCTCTTAGGACAACTACACTTACGTGTACCATGACCCATACATTCTGGACAAACTGCCATACCATTATCGTCACACTTATGGCATGCAAACTCACCCTTATGACATGTCTGACACTGGAGATACTTCTTCACATCCCAGCACATTTGAACTTGCTTACCGCCGCATTTATGACAGACAACTTCTCCTTTGCCTTCACAGGATGGACACTCCAAAAACTTCTCCCCACCGCACTGACTACAGACAAGTGTCCCTTCTCCTTGACATTGACTACATGGAACTTTTTCACTCTCTAAGTACTGGGGACGCTTATAGATTCCTTCTATACTATATTGTCCTTGCGACGAAAACTGATAGTTCTTCTTGATGTATGCCACCAAATCCTTGGTGCACTCTTCTTTTGTCTTCGCATTTTCAGCACGTCGATCCTCATACACCGCTTTTTGCATGGTCGCTTCAATGGTAGAGAGCCTTAAATACGCACCAACACCTGACACTGTTTGAACGTTATAACTTCCTTTATGTTGGAGATAATGGGCTAATAAATCTTGTGTCTCCTGATTACCTGTTGCCACTAAATCCAGTAGGTGTTCATGGGGCTGACTCGCCTCCGGGCTCTCCTCAAGTGTCAACGGCCCATCAAGTGGTAAAAAGTTAATTTCATGAGTATCCATTGCACTCTTTATCTGCCCTTGCAGCCACTCACAACATGCCAAACTCCCAAGCTCTAATGCATAGAGAATCAATTCTTCATCACACTCAAAAAAGTGTGCATTCTTCAAATAAATCAGCATGGCCTTGTGATCCTGCGCAATCACCTCACGTACAATGTCTTCCTTGGTCTCCTCATCAAATACATCCTGGATGCCTAGTATAAGACACATATTTACAACATCTAACCAACCCCCTGTAATCGCTTTTCTAAAAGTCCCCTTATTATAAGGTAGTCTTCTATCCTTTAAATAAAACTGTGCCAAACCGCCATAAGACCGCCCAAGGGCTGGATGATACTCTTTGGTATGTAACAAATGACTCGTAAGCCACAACACAAGCTGCAAACCACCTAATAATAGGATGAGTATTCCCATTAATAGTGCTGAAATATATTCCTCAAAACAGACCAATCCCACACTAGCAACAATCAGTACAAGAGTGGCTATTACCGTCGTTGGTAAAGGTTTTCTTATTTTTTTGTCCATTCTTTTCCTTCTTTCATTTTTCTTTTTATTTTACAAGAAATGGGCAATAATTTCCAGTTTATTGGGCAATCTCTTCATAAAGGGACTTTAGTCCTTATGAAAAAAGCAACCGCTATACTTGTTGTATGTCGGTTGCTTCCCCAAAATGCTATTTATTTTACGCAGTACTCTGCAAGGTAAGCTTCCATTTTTGATTTCATCTCATCATCAATGTATACTTTACCATCTACAGGCACATTATGTAATGTATCAATAATCTCTCTTACTGTTACAATTGGGTATGTTGTAATGCCGAATTCTTCTTTGATTTCTTGAATCGCTGTACGGTTAGATTGGCCTCTTTCCATACGGTCTACTGAAATAACAAGCCCAGCAATCTCAATATTAGCTGCTGCTTTTAATACAGGCAGACATTCACGAATAGCTGTTCCCGCTGTGATAACATCTTCAATAATAAGGACTTTATCGCCATCTTGAAGCTTGTAACCTACCATGCTACCGCCTTCACCATGGTCTTTTTCTTCTTTACGGTTGAAGCAGTAGTTCACATTGACACCATGATCTTTTGAAAGAGCAATCGCTGTTGCTACTGATAAAGGAATCCCCTTGTAGGCTGGTCCAAATAATGCTGCAACATCTGATTGGCTGTTCTCTGTGATACATTTTGCATAAAACTCACCTAATTTACCAGCTTGCTCACCTGTTTTATAGTTTCCAGTATTTACGAAATAAGGTGTCTTACGTCCACTTTTTGTTGTGAAATCTCCGAATGTTAACACTCCTGAACGTACCATAAACTCTATAAATTCTTTTTTGTAATTCATGCTTGTCCCTCCATATAAGAAATCAATTTTCGTTAATATCATAACACATTATCATTTAATATCTCAATCTAAATTTTCTTCAAACTGAGGCAATATCGTTTTTGGATCAAGGATAATCGCCATAGCCTCTTCTTTTGTAATCGTTGGTCTGTCTGTAATCCCTTCTAAATAAACGGCATTGGTCCTCTCTTTGAGTTCAAAGCCTTCTCCAAGTACCGCCATCATCCCCGGGAGTATGTCTGATGTAAGCTGCTTCATCATCACACCCATTGCCAGTCCTGGATTGGGACTGACTTTCATATCTGTATACATTTGCTGCATCTTTTGAAGCGTCTGTTTGTAACACTCAAAATAAGACACCATCTCTTCATAAATCGGACCAAAATCTTCATAAATCTCACCTACACCTTGATAAGCCGCCTCAAACGCCGTATGGGTTTGCTGGACTTCTTGGTGTAACTGACTGACAGTTTCTTCATTAATCTGCTTCATATCCCTCACTAGTCTTAGGGCATGGGTTAAACTTTCAACAATAGCATTCTCCATCTCATAGGCCAATGCCTTACGCGCATTGAGCACTTCATCTTCTGTACTCTCTAAAAAGTCATAACCATACAAAAAATAATGTTGTACGAGATACTCTCCGACATACCGCACATCCTCCTTGCTCAGCTGATATTCTTCGGGTATGGTAGGCGGCGTAGGGATCTCCTCTAACGGCACCTCTTCCTCTGTTACCACCTCTACTACTTCTTGCTCTTGTTCTACAACCTGCTCAGGCTGCTTTTCCTCTTTTGGCTTAGGAGGTGCTGGTGGTTTCATCTCTACCTTTTGGGTCTCTATGACAATGTTTTCTTCCTTCATAACCACTTCAATCTTCTCCTCAACCTCTTTAAAGGTCTCTTGGACTTGCTTTTGGATGACCACATCTGCTATTGTTTTTTGACGACTGTTTGCTGCAATCACTCTCTCGTTAATTTCTGTACTCGCCCACTGCCACGAGCTGACAGCTACTACCATGAGCACTATGAGCTTCAATAGATTTTGCATAAGTCCCTCCTATTGTTTTCTCTCGATTTGGAAATCCTTTTTTCTGGCAATGCTTAAGCTACTCCCATAAGCTACGCCAATCATCGTAAGCAGTATCACCACTTGCCCCATAAATGCCTGCATGTTTTTTTGGCTTGTCAGGTCCAGTCCATAGACAAAAACCATACTCATCAGTATGCCTACCACTAATGATCCCAACAAAGCAAAGGCCTCCTTCTGGGTGATGAGGGAAAGCCACAAACTCACTGTTCCTGCCATGACATAGAGAAGGAATACCGAACCTAGGGATAACCCTATTGTCTCTAGAGGACCATGGACAAAATCTTTAGGATTCTGCCCCTGTAGCACCTGCATATTCATAAAATCTGAACTCCATTTATCACTAAACGCAAATACTTGATTGCTAATCAGAAAATTCATAACCGCTAATAGGATAAAGAAACATACGGTATAAAACAAAAGGGTGATGTACTTACTCCCTAACCACTTGCCTCTTGATCCACTTTTTACAATCTCTAAACTCCCAAAGTTATCATCAAACATAAGACCACAAATCATAAATAAATAGAGTGGCAAATAAATATAAACAATACTAATAGTATCATTCAGAATGAGGTAAGTAATCTCAAACGAAGAGTAAGTAATCGTTGTGACATCTGAAAGCTGAATGTATTTTGCCACACTTACAATAGCGACAAAAGCAAAAACAATTACAATAAGACACCATCTCACCAGATTGAAACTCTCCGAAAT
>JBOFEH010000180.1:0-17607 GCA_051647765.1 Cellulosilyticaceae bacterium
AAGAGGAATAGCCAAGGCTATACCTCTTTTAGTGTATAGGTCTTATCTTATTGTATTATTTCCTAGTAGGCTCTAACCAATACGTCTTAAGTACATCCTGTGCTTTTCTGATTGTATCATATGTGGTCCCATAAGGATAAACTACAAATCCCCCTTGATGATCAAAGCGTTCATCTGCTACTAATACTCTCTCACTATTTTGGCTCACAGCTAAGACTTGATTAGATTCCCATACGATCTTATAATGACCATCCGTCCGTTTATCTTGAAGGCCTGTCATTTTAAACATAGCATAATCCATTGCAACCACAATACTTTGATCTTTGGCTATCTTCTTAGCATATCGCAAGTCACCCCTAGTCGCTGCATCTAGCTCTAATGTTCTCATCATTTCTCCTGTAGAAGACTCTGTAACATAAAGCTTCTGATCACTGGATTGTATCAATAAGTCCTCAGTATCTGGTATCAGAACAAGCGAGCGAATCTCTTTCCCAGGCCATGGTATTTCCGAAACAAGGGTATCTCCTTCAAAAACTTGTATCATATGTTTATTCCAAAACACACTATAACACTCTCCTATTACGCCCTTTTCTAACTGCTTATCATTCGGCAATGTGACTTGATTTTCACCTTTATTATAATGTATTTCTTTCTCTGTCAGCACACACACGTTGCCTTGATTATTCACACTTGCATCAAGGATCATTTCTTCACTATCCGCTTGTTTGATTGTTTCAAGGGTATTTGTATCCACTAATACTGATTGAGAATAATAACTAAGCAAAACCTTACTCGCATCTGGACTCAATACGATTTCAGAAAGTCCCTCTGTTTCAAATTGGCTCTTATTAATTGCCATGGTTTGAGGATTAGCAGAAATGATTACACCTTGGTCTGTTGCAACTACCAGTTGTTCTTCGCTAAAACCTATCTTTTCAATGAGACCTTCTTCATCCCCTAAATTGATACACCCCACACATTTTGGCACAGTTACATCCCAAATTTCTATACTATTGCTATTGGTATAGAGGGCTGCCCATTGTCCTGAATCGCTCACTTCACTGCTCAGATACGCTCCTGACCCAAACTCCGTCTGCCCACTGATTTGATAATGGTCATCATTGATTTGGGAATAAAGACGGATCATCTCACTGCCACGGGTATTGGTAATCAGTGTCCCTTTAGAGTGTATTAACCGATCGACACTGGTTTGACTGGCGACTCTAAAGCCACTTACCTCTGGGCTATTGCCTTCTAAGTAAAATCTCATATTGCCATCTTCCCCACCTGCAATAAGCATTGTATCTTTCCATACCAAACTCTTGATATCCGACTCAGCCGCATACATGGTCAGGGTTTCCCCATTTTGGGTATTCATCAACTCCATCATACTTCCACTTACAAGTATGGCTTTGTAGGGATCAATTGGACTAAATTGAACTTGATCATACCCCCACTGCAAAATTTCTCGTCGGCAGATCTCATTTCCTTTAAGGTCATACACAACAACGGTCCCTTGATCATCTAAGACATACTCTTGCTTGGTCATACTTCTTGCACATATAATCTGTGTGCTATTTTGATTAAAGGCAATCTTAGTGGTATCACATACATCTAATTCCCAAGAATTTTGATCTCCTGTTTGAAGATTGAACAATTGTAATGGCTGATCTTGGAATACAATGGCTACATAGTTTCCATCTGGACTTATGGCTGCTGTATCCAGTACACTTCCATAGACTACCTCTTCATCCACCTTGATTTGTCCTGTGATAAGATCAATCACCTTGATTCGATTATCACTATACACAATCACTACTTTGTCTGTATCACTACAAATGATTTGCGGGTCTTCCTCTTCTAATGTAACTGTCCATAGGGCCTCTTCTTGTTTCAAAACACCCAATGCTGATGTGGTCTGGGTAACTGCATTGCGATTGATTCGCATAAGCTGATGCCCCTTACTTAAGAGCATATCTTCTTCACCTAATAAATAAGCACTATCATAATGATTTCTCAAGTCACCTTCTAAAGTCCACATCCGTTCGCCTGTTTCTATATTCCATAAGTTGAGCTGTGAGGATTCTTCTTCACTCAGAAGGTATTTCCCATCTTCGGAGAGTGTCATCTGTCTGACATTACTTTGATGTTGCAACACACCCATCCCAACCACATCATCATTTAATTTGTAGGTATACAGTGCCCTGTTTAAGGCGGCTTCTACCTCTGCCACATAAGGTCTATTAGGATATGCCTCATTTTCTGGCAATAGCTTTAATGCCTTATCAACAGCCCTCATACGATCCCCATAAGCTAAATCTTGTTTAATTTCACTACTCATATAATAAGACTGTATTCTGAGTTGTTCATTCATTGCACGCCGCAGTTGAAGGGCCTGCCATGTACTGACTGATCCAAAACTTAAAATGCCTGCACCTATGCCCAAGCTAACACCTATCATACGCCTCATTTTGCGCTCTCGATGACGTTGTTTCAAATCATCATAATTACATCCTAGCAGCGCGGCCATAATACGTATGATTTCTTGTTTTAGACGTTTATCTCGCTGCTTGGGTGTTGCCCCCCTCACATCGGCTGCTAGTGGTTCTACATCCTCATATTGCGTGTAACTTACGCCCACTTCATCAACCTTTTGCACTGCTCTTGTGTGCAAGGGCGTTGGAAATGCTTCTTGTGGCTCACCGTCAATTAATACCGCTAATACACGATCAGACCCATGAAGCTTAATAAAAGTCTCGATTTCTTTTTCTACCCATTTGGAGTGAGGTGTATCTGGCGAACAGATGACAATCAAAAATTTGCTGTTTTCTAATGCCACCTCAATATTATTTGCCAAATCACTTGAAGTCGGAAGTTCTTCTTGATCTCTAAAAACACGTGTTAGTTTGCGTTGAGATAGCCCCAAATTTTTAGGTGCTATATAAGTCTCTAACATACGATGTAATTTTGTTGCAATCGCTTTGTCAAGTGGCTTATGTCTATAACTAATGAAGGCATCATATTGATAGGTCTTGTTGCTCATTATCTTCTCCCCTTTTAAACATACTCCTTTAAGTATATTTTATAGTTAGAATTTTTACAACATTTATAAAGCTTTATTCACATCTTCTATCATCTGCAGCGTTGCACTAAGTCCACCTGGTGAGATATACCAAGCTACAGGGTCCAGATAAATAATATGATTGGCCTTTGCCGCATCCATCCCTTTTACTAATGGATTGTCTAAGGTATCTTTTGCAGTCTGACTTTCCGCCGCTTCTAGACTATTTTTATCTACTACGAATAAATAATCAGGATTCGTCTTTGCTAGGTATTCAAAAGTCACCACTTGTCCATGAGTCGCTTGTTCAATATTGGCATCTGCATTTTCAAATCCAAAGGCGTTGTATAAAACCCCAAATCGTGAGCCTTCACCAAACACACTCACTTCACCTTTACTTACCATTGTAATCAGTGCCTGACCTTCTAGCGCTCTTACAGTTTGTGCCATGTCATCTACCTTTTCCCCTAGTGTTTGCAAGAGAGATTGTGCCACTTCTTCTTTTTTGAAAATCTGAGCCAGTGTCATGACATTTTGCTCTAGTGATCCCATATAATCCTCAGTATCAGGCTCCATAAACACTACTGGTGCAATTTTACTGAGTTCCTCATAGTGGGCACCTTGTCTTCCAGAAATAAATATAATTTCTGGGGCAAGCTCATAAAGTGCTTCAAAATTGGGCTCTTTAAGTCCTCCGATATTTGTATAATCTTTACTACCATACATCTCTAAATAACTTGGTCTAGAGGTTGTATCTTGTACCACCCCTGTAATCACTTCAACACCTAATTGCTGCAAGGTATCAAGTACCCCAAAATCAAAAACAGCCACTGACCTAGGGGCAACAGGTACAACCACTTCCCCATAGCGATGTGTAATCACCATTGTCTCTTGTTGCTGCTTGGCCACATTCTCATGCATAACAGTTTGCTCCTTGGCACCACAACCTACCAAGCTCATAAGCCCTAACGCTAAAACCCCTATTAATTGATAATATTTTTTCATTTAATCATCTCCTTTGTTTTTATCTTGTTGTAAAGTACTACTACATGAACTTCTGTCCTTTTTTATTGGTAGTACAAACATAATTTTTTGGTACAGATATCCATCACGTTACAATCCACATCATACAAATGACTTAAAGTCTCTGGCACCATAATTTTTTCAGCCGTATCGAGTACAGCTTCACTGCCGTCTTTTAATGCCAAAATATAATCCGAATAAAAAGAAGCAAAATTAATATCATGGATGACAATCACCACTGTTTTGCCACGCTCTGCAACTAATTGCTGTAATATTTTCATAATCTGCACACAATGTTTAATATCCAAATTATTCAGCGGCTCATCTAACAATATGTATTCCGTATCTTGTGCAATGACCATCGCAATATAAGCTCTTTGCCTTTGGCCCCCACTTAATTCGTCTAAATAACGGTTTTTCACATCACCAAGAGACATATAGTCTAGTGCCTCTGTGATTTTTTCATGATCTTTAGGGGTAAGTCGCCCTTTAGAGTAAGGAAATCGTCCAAAGGCCACTAACTCCTCTACAGTTAAGCGTATTGTCATATGGTTTATTTGCTTTAAAAAAGCAACCTTTTGGGCAAGTTCTTCACTTTGCCATGCTTCTAGGGATTTTCCTTCTATGTAAACTTCTCCTGCATCTCGCTTCAATCCTTTTGTAATCATGGATAATATAGTACTTTTCCCTGCACCATTGGGGCCTATAAAAGAGGTAATCGCATGCTTGGGAATTGTAAAGGAAATATTATCCACTACTTTTTTACTCCCATAACGCTTACTCATATTTTTTACTGTAATCATCCTCTGTTCTCCTTTAGTAATAAATAGAGGAAGTATAATCCCCCTATCAAATTAATCACCATGCTAAGCATCACATCATATCCTAATACCCGCTCAATCAGAAATTGCCCCACAAGCAAGGACGCCATCCCTATCATCATAGCGGCTGTAATCACATAGCAATGTTTATAAGACTTAATCCATTCTCTCGCTAGATTGGATACCAATATTCCAAGAAACGTAATGGGGCCAACAAGTGCCGTAGACACGGATACCATAATGGCTACTACAACAAGCATTTTCTTAACCACCTGATCATATGCAACACCTAGATTAATCGCCTGCTCTCTTCCTAAACTTAATACATCCAGAGATGCGAGATCTTTTCTCACACTCCAAACTGCTATCACCACAAGCCCGATAGCTGGACCTATGAGCTTTGTATTCATGTTATTAAAACTTGCGAACAATCTATCTTGTAAACTTAAAAAAGCATTAGGATCCATCAGAAACTGCATCCCATCCGATACACTCCCAAAAAACGTCCCCATAACCATGCCCATAAGTACAAGTAACATCATATTTTTGATTCCCTGTCTTAAAAATACTTGATAAAACACCGCACTCAAACCAATCATCAGCACTAGAGTCACTACAAAATTGCCAGTACCCCCTGCACCCAGCCCTATTACATTGCCAAATAAAAACATAATTCCTGTTTGGATAAAAGTATAAATAGCGTCTAAACCTAATACATTAGGTGTTAAAATACGGTTATGGGTAATGGTTTGAAACACAATTGATGAGAACCCAATACTTGCTCCGCTCATCAGCATAACAAGCACTTTTGGGATACGTCTCCCTAAAAAATAAGCAGCATTATGAGGCGTCACCCCCATCCCTATAAACAACACTGCTATGCCCACAATCACAGCGCCTAATACAACCAACTTGCGTCTATCCTTCATCATGTCTCCTCCTGCTTAGTAAGACTAAAAATAATCCACTTCCTATAATTCCTACAGTTAGTCCTATGGGGATTTCATAAGGATAAACAAGCACTCTGCTCACCATATCACATACTAACAAGAAGAGTGCACCCACAATACCTGTAGTCATAATATTCTTCTCCATATGATCCCCTCCATAAATCGCCACCAAATTAGGCACAATAAGACCTACAAACGGAATCGTTCCTGCAATCAGTACAATACATGCTGAAATGAGCGCTACAATAACAAGTCCTAGATTTACTATTTTTTGATAGTTTACACCTAGATTGGTGGTAAAATCTTCTCCCATACCAACGAGCGTTAGTTTTTTTGCATAGATAAAAGCTAGTATGATGAGGGGAATGACTAAATAAATCAACTCATAATCCCCACTCACAATCAAAGAGAACTTACCATAGAGCCATGAACTAACTGTTTGTCCTAGATTAAAACGATAGGATAATGTGCTTGTGAGTGCTCCTATCAAATTTCCAAGCATGAGTCCCACCAAAGGGATGTAAATGGAGTCTTTCATCTTTACTTGCTTCAAAATACCCATAAAAATCAGTGTTCCTCCCATTGCAAAAGCAAAAGCAAATAGTGTCCGTAGCATCATACTTCCAGCTGGAGCAACAATCATTGAAACCAAAAGTCCAAGTTTTGCTGAGTCTAGCGTCGCTCCCGTTGTTGGTGAAACAAATTTATTCATACTGATTTGTTGCATAATCAGCCCGCATATACTCATCCCAAAACCGGTTAAGAGTACACTCACTAACCTAGGGATACGACTGAGCATTATAATATGTAAATGGGTATCACTCACACCTAGCGTTAGAGAAATAGCCGATAGGCCTATGAGCAAAATAATTAGTAATGTCTTCTTCATCTTTCGTCCTCACTGTCTTTATTCTTAAAGCGAGTATAACACAATTGATAATGGTTATCAATATTATTTTATATTTATTTTCATTTACATCATATTCCTCCTCCTATCTTTAAACACAAAAAAAGCACATCAATGGCTCGCAATTGATGTGCTTTTTTGTAAACCTATAGGAGTTCAATCCATAAATCGGCACTATAGAGATAAATATATTTTTGTTTAACGGGTACTTTTGTAATGGCTGTAATGGCCTTTGCATAAAGTGCCAACTGTTTATCATAACGCCTTTTAATCTCTTCAATACTCTTACTAAGCTGCGCCTGACTACTTCTGTCCACATAGTCTGTTTTGTAGTCAATTACTACCGCGCCATCTTCCTCTACAAAGAATGCATCAATCACACCCTGAACCAAAACCTCTTCATCAGGATCAAAAGTTTCTTTGACTTCGTTTGCAGCGACCAAATAAACAAAGGGTTGTTCCTTATAGGCCAACTTAGCCTTTAACATACGTCCCATCACTTCTGATTGTGCAAAATTTACAAGGCGCTTTTTGTTTACCAATTCATAAGCTACTTCTTCTACCTTATGCTGTCTGACCAGTTCAAGTAGCTGCATCCCTACAGCCTCCTCATCTTGACACTTTGTCACATCCAAATGTTCCAGTACGGTATGAATAAGCGTCCCTTTCGTAGTGGCCTCTAAAGCATTTTGCTTACCCCTCACATCTAACATAAAACTTGGCTCTTGTTCAGTCTTCTGAATACTTTGATACAAACTTTCATAGTCTTCTTCATTTGCATCTTTTTTGAGATCGGATACAGAGACTTTAGCTGGCATGGCTGTTGCCGCCAGATGTGGATAGCAATAACTTAGCCGCTCATAAATAGCGTCCTTGTAGTCACTATACACCGTTTCACTATCCCAAGCTCTTAGTTCCTCTCGCTTGATTTGTCTCAGCTCATCATCTTCTTGCTTACTTATAGACAAATCTTCTTTATGCCATACCCTCACTTGCCAATCGGATACGCTTTCGTAGAGATAGCTTACCTCTTCTCCAATCTGCGCTCGTAGTCCATCATAAGTTTGACTCGCAAACAAGCTCATGCCAATCCAATTCAAATAAGACTGTGCACCCTTAACCCCTTGGGTGAGAATAGTTTTTTCTTCCCTAGACCCATAAAGCGCCCATTTTCTCAAACTTTCTTCATAGTCTTTGACAATACCTGTTACAAAAAGTTTTTCTTTAGGTCTAGTGAGTGCCACATATAAAACCCGCATTTCTTCTGAGATATTTTCTGCTTGAATTTGACTTTTGATTGCTAATGCTGGAATACTTTCGTAAACCACATGTTTCTCTGTATCCATGTATTTGGTTCCAAATCCCAAGTCCTTGTGCATGACCAAACTTTCTTTTAAATCAAGATTATTAAAGGTTTTGGAGGCATTGCTTAAAAATACAATAGGAAACTCTAATCCCTTACTTTTGTGAATGGTCATAATACGTACGAGATTCTCATTATCCCCAAGTAATTTAGCTTCTGCAAGGTCTCCACTATTTTGCTGTAGTTTCTCAAGATACTGAATAAAATTGAATAGCCCTGTATAACTTGTACTTTCAAAACTCACCGCATGTTTAATGAGTAGTCTGAGATTAGCCTTTTTCCTTGGTCCTGTTGGTAAGACACTCACATAACGATAATACCCCGTATCGACTAACAGACGATTAAGCAGCTCTTCTATGGTCAGATGCATCGCTTCCTCACGGTAATTTTCTAGCAATGCCATGAACTGTTTGACTTTAGAAGTCGCCTTTTCTCCCTCACTATAGGCCTTAAGCGCCTCATAATAGGTCCCTGTTTCTTTAGCCATACGAATCATAGCCAATTCATCAAAAGATACCCCCACTATTGGTGAACGTAAAATGGTTAGTAACGGAATATCTTGAAGTGGGTTATCAATGATTTGAAGCAGGCTCATCATGGTTTGCACTTCTAATGCCTCAAAAAAGCTGTTACTCACATCTGCATAAGCACCGATCCCCTTTGCCAATAATGCTTGTTCAAAAGCAATGGCTTTTTCTTTCGCCGAACGTAGCAAAATAACAATATCTCTCGGTTCTACTTTCCGATAGGCACAGATTTCTTTATCAAATATATGGGTTGGATTATGCCCAAGCGTCACACTACCCACCTGACGACTCCCTTTACCTAATAAATCTGCAATAAGGGTTGCAACCATCTCTGCCTCAATCTCGATATTATTCTTCTCAGCAATGGCGTCGTCTATTTCTTCATCTTCATAGGTTTTAGTCTCCATCAGATGTACCTCTATAGCACCTGCTAAGTCCTCTTGGCCGCTAAGCTCACCCTCTTCGTAGTGATTACCTACTTTTAACCTTGCATCCTCATCATAGACCAGCTCGCCAACCGCCTTACTCATCATCTGGTCAAACACATCATTAGCAGCCTCCAAGATATTGCCACGACTTCTAAAGTTTTGAGACAAGTCAATCACCACATCTTTGCCCTTGGTCTGTGGCCCCTCATATTTTTCCCATGTTTCGTATTTGTTAGCAAATAATAGGGGATTCGCAAGCCTAAAACGATAAATACTTTGTTTCATATCCCCTACCATAAAGCGTGTGCCACCTTCTGTTTCATGGGCATTAGCAATGGCACTTAGTAAAGTTTCTTGCACAATATTACTATCTTGATACTCATCAATATACACTTCTTCATAAAACAAAGAGAGTTCCCTAGCAGCATCAGTATACACGATTTCTTGATCGGTCATCTTTTCAATCAAGACCTCAAGTGCTAAATGCTCCTGGTCACTATAGTCAACAATTCCCTTGTCTCGTTTAGCCTCCTGATAACGGCTATCAAATAATTTGATAAGCCTTACCAGCTCCGCCATATTTTCTCCAATATATCCAATGTGCTCCAAAAACTGTGCCTCTGTAAATAAGGCCAGCTTCTCTTTTATTTTCTTAATCTCTTCTTTGCCCTTATCACGGTACTTTTTAGCTTTCTCTTTGAGCTCTGGATCACACTCCTGCTTTTTGGTAGATAATCTCCCAAAAGAAATTTTCTCTATGGTTTCAATCATCTCCTGCAACCCTGTGCACTGCTCTACCCCTTCAAGCTTTTTAAGATCATCTTCAAAAGTCTCGATATAGCCGTAAGGCCCCAGTGACTGTTTGGCTATGGCCAAAGCTCTCCCAAAAAGATGTCCCGCACCAGAAACTTTCCCTATAAGCTCGTCCTTTATTACCTTGGTCCAAGGGGTATCTTCCAAACTTTCATAGGGTTTGTTCAAAAGCGCCACACAATCATCTAACCACACCTCTGGAAACACTGTACTTTTAGAGAAAGTATGTGTTTTTATGATGACATTTTCAAGTCCATCCATGCTGCGTACATTACCAAACTGGTCTGCTAGCTTCAAGAACGCTTCATTATCTGGTGCTTCAAAGCACGCCTCTAGAAGTTCCTCAAGTAAGTCACTCTTCATAATAGCAAGTTCAGGTTCATTCCCTACTTTAAATCCTGGATCAATATCGAGTTGATGGAAATAACTACGAATTACCTTGAGACAAAACGAGTGAATCGTAGAAATACTCGCTTTGGGTAATAACCCTAATTGCTTCTCAATATAAGCCATCTGCTCCTCATCCTCTTGGGATAGTGTTTCTTGAAGCTGAATAGCCTCTAAGGCATGATTAAGCTTATCTCCTATACGTTCCTTCATTTCTTGAGCTGCGGCACTGGTAAACGTGACAATCAAAAATCTATCAATATCTATTCTATCGTTCATCACCCTTTGATACACACGTTCAGTCAATACTGCCGTCTTCCCTGATCCTGCCGCTGCTGAGACCAATACATTTTTATCTCTTACATCAATTGCTGCCTGCTGCGCACTCGTCCATCCCATTAATTGATCCCTCCTTTATCAATGGCTTCCCATATGGCTTCTTTAGAAAGCTTTTCTAATTTGTCATAAGTATTATCACGTTGCTCTGTATCGAACTGACAAATATTATGGTATTTACAATAACTACAGGGCTCTTTCTCTTGAAGCTGATAGGGCTTAGCTGCTACTTTGCCATCTAATATCTGCTTACCTAGCTCCCTAATCGTATCCATGACATAGGTCGCTATCTGATCAAATTGCTCTAGGGAGGCAATAGATGAGCCTTTTCTTACCTGCCCATCTTTTGTATTAAGTGCAGCAGGGATAATTTTGCCTTTGCCACCTTCTTCTAAATCATTGATGACTTCTGGTTCTCCTAGCACAAGCCCCGATAATTTAAACTTCTTGATTTGATTCTCCGCAAGCTCCTCTTCACTCATCCCTGGTTCATACTCTGTATAAGGATTGTCAATATGGAAATAAAACATTCCTGCAGGTGTTGCTGCCTGATTGAGCTTAATATAGGCATCCAGATACAATAATAACTGGAGTTGAAGCCCATAATAAACTTCCAACAAGTCAAAGGCTTTTTTACCTGATTTATAATCTAAAATTTTAATGAGCTGCTCGCCCTCTTTATAGTACACATCCACACGGTCTATCTGTCCACGTAGGAGCATACTTCTATCGGTATCAATTGCAATACGAATTTCTGGTAAATCTCCCATTCCAAAACCAACCTCATAGTCTTTTGGGTCAAATGCACCTGCTCTGATTTGCGTAGTCAAGGCATTTACTGCACGTTTCGCCATCTTCTCTACTTTTTGAACCGTATATCGAAACTTACCATCTTCCCTACGTGAAGTATTATAGTCTGATACTGCTTTTCGCACTGCCTGCCCAATACAAACATCCATTTCATTCGCGCTTACATCACGCCACGTGGTACCACATGAAGCCAGCTCCTTTGGATAATATTCTAAAACACTATGGAAAATCGTTCCCAAGTCCGCTGCATTCCACTTAAACAATTGTCTCTCCTGCGCCTTAAGACCATATTTGACAAAATAACAACAGGCACACTGCCTAAACGTCTCCAATTTTGAAACACTTGTACTTAATGGCAATTCATAAAGCATTTGCGCAGTCTTAGGCTCCAAGTAATGCTGCTGATTCGTATAAAAAATATAATCTACCAAATTCTCTACTTTGCCCTGCCACTCAGGCTGCATCTTAAACCAACTCAGTGCATCTTTCCAAATAGCCTCTTTCCCTCTTCCATCCACTTCTTCTCTCATCTTTTGACCCACATAACCAAATGCAGGCATTGGACTTTGTAGCATTTCTAATGGATCTTGGCTATTAAGTAGGGCATTCACTTCTATTTTAAGAAGTTTTTTTAACTTATAAAAAACCTGAGACGGCCTTGCGGGTTTACCCTCATCGTCTGCAAGGTAACTACTAATCATCAGCTGATGCTTGGCTCTTGTTAAAGCCGTGTAGACAAGCATCAGTTGATTATTGGTACTATCACCTGATACCATCTCATAGAACCTTTGTTGCTGATCATCTTCCTGGCACACACTTTGAAGTGTCAAACGTTCCATATCCGTAAATAACGCTACAGACTCTTCTTGCTTAGGAATAACCCCTTCATTCATTCCTAGCACAAACAATGCCTCTACACTAGGAATACGACTCCTATCAATGGTTCCTATCATTATCTGATCTTGGGCCGGTGGAATAATCCCCATCTTAAGATATGAAAAACTTGTCTTAAGAATCTTTTTGTAAGTTCCAAGTGTCTCTTTTTCATCCCCAAGTACCTCAACCAGTTTTTCTAGAACATGAATCACTTGTTTCCAGATTTGGCTATTTTCCATGGCTAGCAACCGTTCGCCTTCAGCCTCATAATACGCCGCTTTTTGTTCTAACTGTGCATAGATCCCTGCATCTTCCAAAAACTCATAAAGTGCTATGGTCATTTGTTTGATGGTATGCTTTTGGGACATACTTACCTTGTCCCCATAGAGCTGCTGCTCTAGTGTCCCAAATATGCTGACCACTTGTTCACGTACAGCATTGACCACTTGTTCATTTTCTACTTCTTCTTGCCCTTCTCTTGCAAATTGCCATACTTCTTGCCACTTGTTACGCCCTTTAATCCCATGTGCCAATACATAGTTTTCTAGTTGGTCAATCTGCTGCTTATCTACACCTAATATCCCTGTACGTAGTGTTTGAAATACACTTTTATAACTCCAATTTTGGCTAATCAGTTCCAAAGTTCCCTCGATAAATGTAATCAGTCTATGGGTATGAATGCTTTTTTTGGTATCTAAAAAGTATGGTATTTGATATTCACTCAGCACACTTACTAATGCTGTTTGATACGGCGCAAGGTCCCCTACCAAAATAGCAATATCTTTGTACCGATACCCCTGGTCCCTTACAAGTTTCATTACCGTGATTGCCATAGACTCAACTTCATCACTGATACTTCCATACGTATTAAGGTGAATATGCTCAGACTGCCTTGTATAAGGCTTAGTATAACTTCTTAAGAAATTTTGTTCTAAGTAAGTTAAATCCTCATGGCATTTCTCTCTATCCGCTTCTAAATACAGGCTTTTAACCTCCGAAATTTGTCTATCTTGGCAGATTCTAAGCAGTTTTTGATAAGTGTAAGCACTCTCATAAAAAGGATTACTTTCCCAGAGCTTTGTTCCTATGGGATATAACTGATCTAGAGGTAATGTAATATAGATTTTCTTTGCACACACCATCAGTTCGCCTATAATATGAAGTTGCTGGGCAGTAAAGCCATAAAATCCATCAATCCAAAAAGTTGTCTCTGCAAGTTGCTTGGCGTCTTTAATTTTTTGGCCTAGTAACTCTAGCGTCCCTTCTGCTGTCATAAAGCGTTCAGAAATATAACCCTCAAACACACTGAGAATCATTTGTGTATCCTGTAATTTACTTTTAAATGCCTCTTCAAGATTAGCATCCGTTGTTAAATCTCTTAACACCTTATCTTCTATTTGGTTTTGACCACACAAGGTAATCAAACGATTCATAGACTCTACAAAACCTTCTTTATCAACTGACTTCTTAAAAAAATGTAGTTCTTTTGCGTGGTTTGTCAAAAGCTTTTTAAGAATCATCATACGTTCTAAATCATCAATAATAGGTTTATCCTTTGGCATCCCTGTTTCTTTAAATACCTTAAGTGCAAGATTCTTAAAACTAATAACCTCTGCCTGGAGCAATCCAGGATAAAGTGTTTTGGCAAGTTCTTTTTGGGTCTGCAAATTAAACTGTTCCGGCACAAGCATGAATAATCTCTCATGTTCATCTTGCTCTAGCGCCTTTGCAATATGTTCATAACACCACGTTGTTTTGCCACTTCTGGCACGTCCACCAATTAATGTCACTGTCATTGTGTCCACTCCTTATCTTTCTTCTCTCGCATTGGTTCTATCATATCACATCTAAGCGGTTGTTTTTTAGCCCTATTCTTAAAATCTCTCAAAAAAAGAAGCCATAGACTATGATAGGCTATGACTTCTTTTGATTTGATTAATAAGGGTTATACATATTGGCTAGATTACGACTCATATCCCACACCAAGCTATAGAGTTCATCTTCTGTCATGCCAAAGAGATCTTTTTTACTGCTTGGTGCTAAATCCTCTACCGGAATTGGCGCATAGTGATATTGAAGTTCCCCTACTACGCCCATATCCTCATAATATCCTGATAAATCTTTCGCAGTGAATTTAAGGGTGTCTAATTCAACCTGTAAAGTTTTTTGTTTCTGATCTTCTACAATTGCTCCCTCTCCATTAAGGGCAAAAGCAATCTCATCCCCCAAAACGAGTTTACCATCTATTTGGTAATTATCCTCTTTGAGTTTTGGACTGTAACGTGTCTCACAGCTGATATCAAAAGCAGTATATTGACTATCACCAAGTTTCATTTCCATAGACTGTGTGAGTTCATTTTCTTTCTTTCCTAAGTTGCTTTCATAGACAAATTGACCCTTGACTTTTTGCTCGTCTATGGTGAGTACTAACTCCCCTTCAATTAAGTCCGTGATAACCTTTTTACCTAAGAATCCACCTTCAAATTCATACTTAAGTCGCCCATACTGATTTTTAATATCCATCAAGCTCTCACAGTATATTAATTGATTTTTCTTATTGACAGACATCACTAACTCTAGACCATCCCCATAATCAAGTGATTTGGCCATCTCTTTGAACTGTTTTCTAACCCCTACTAACTCTTCCTTGATTTCCTGAGCTGTATAGTAGGAATCCATCATCAACATGGTCATTAAATAATCCTCAAAATTCTTGTCTGTCATAACACTATCAAATGTCTCTATGACCAGTTCTTCCACAACATCTTCTGGCACCACAATGCTAAACTGACGTACTTTTTGGCCTTGCAAATCTTTTTTTCCTTCATACTTAGTCTCAGAGTCTTTGACAGCAGCAACATACATTTCTTGTAATTCTAAGAGTGTCTCTGGTTCTAAGAACTGTGCTTTTTCTTCTCCGCCTAATGCAATATCTTCAGGTAATTCGTCCCAATAGAATACATCGATGAGTGCTGAATTATTAAACTTCTTAGCAAAGTTTTCTAGGTCTATCATCAGATATTCTTTAGTTAAATCTTTTACTCTAAATCCAATTTGTGCTTCATCGCCAAACAAACTGAGACTAAGCCCCATGCCATTAGCGCCCTTAAAATTAAGGTCCACTAGATTTTGGTTTTCGGAGTGAGTAGCCGTTGCACTAATTTTACTACCGCCTAATACTGCGCGCATGTCTTCTGCATCTTCACCAAATAACTCCTTAATTTTGATTTCAAACTGCTGTTCATAGGCAGCCTGACTTTTATCCACATCAATGCCCATAACCTCTACACGCTGTTTTGACTCTTCTTCTAATGCTTTGAGTGTGTTATGTCCTGCTTTTGCAATAAAACTTGTCGGTGCAACTTTTGCCCATATTGTATTCGCACTCAGTGCACCAACAAGCACACACATACCAACTGCTCCTGCACTAATCCCCAATATTTTTTTATTCATCCCTAACCTCCATTTTTCTAATCTTGTAAGAAAATAAATGCCGCACCATTTGCACGATTAATTGCATATTCTATTTGTGATGCCTCAGTGACTTCTTCAACAGTACGTGTATCATTGTAGTAGATATATTTTCTACCATTAGTCAGCTGCATATAAACAACGTTATTGCACATAGATGCATAATCAAACTGAATTTCATCGGTAGTCATGTTACTACTATAGTAGATGTGGTTTTTAAGAATATCAAAATCACTATCTGATAAGTAATTCAGAGAAAAACTTGCTACCTCATCATTTGGCAGAATATCCAAATTAACTTCTGGGTAATACGATGTTATATCATTCATTACATACTGATACTCTCCATAGTAGGCCTTCACTTGCCAGCCACTTGCACCTTTCTCAAGTACATATTGCTCAATATCTTGGAAATATTGTGTAGTGGATACAATGGCGAAAGCATGTTTAGTATCACTCTTCATAAATCTTACAAAGTATTGATCACTAGAACTATTGTATGCTCTAATACCATCCAAGATTGCTTTACGTTCACTATTGTCTCTTGTTACTAGCGCTGCACTTAATGCATCATCTGACTGGATCGCTTTCACAACAGTTTCATCTACCTCTGTAGCAATCCCATCTGGTGTAATTTTAAGACGTGTATCCCCATCACAATAAAGTAAGCTATAATCTTGTATTTCATCATATAAGAGGTAACTTTGCTTAAAGTGTCCCATGTTTTGTCCGAGATAGCCTTCATTGATTAATGTCTCAACTGTGATTTTCTTTCTTGTATCTGGATTATACAAGAACCCCATATTATTGACAGGGTAGCTATAGGCATAATCAACATATGTATCAATAGCATCAAACACTCCTTGTGCTTGTTGTACGATCCCTTGAATTTTGATTTCTTCTTTTTGGGCTGCTATCTGTTCTTTTGCAATAGGTTCTCCCAAATATTTACCGTAACTTTCTTCAAACTTTTGAACGCCTTGTTCATTAAGTGCCGCTAATAAAAGTGTGATTGTCTGATCATTTAGCTTCACTTTAAGAAGTGCATCCATATCACTCTCTGTAATATCTATACCCTCTCCTAGGAGTATCCCAATGAGATTACTTGTGTCATCATTCATCTGTCTATAAATAGCTGTCATATCATTATCTACCATATTACGGTAATTCATGATTTCTTGTTTAAGTGCCTCATAGCCCACTTGAATTTCAATACGGTAAGCATCTTTTTTGTCTTTAATCTCAGTGATTTCAATAAATGGTGGCAAGATTTCTGCAATAGGCACTTCTAATGTATCCACACCTAAAATCCCTTTTACAAAGAACTTAGGTACAGGTAAGTTCGCCTTACCTAGCTTCACGGAATCAATTGAAATATTGGGATTTGATCCTTCCATATCTAGTGTATAGTAAATCCCTATTGGAAGTTTAATGGCTTTCCATTTTCCGTTAATCAATAATTTTTCTTCCCCTATCGCCACACAAGCGCCCTCTATTTTAAAGTCTTGATTGACTTGTTGCTGCACTTGTTCACTGTACTGTTTCAAATAAGCATTAAGTAGTTCTTCTGGAACTGTCAGCTCTATTTCATTGCCAATGAGTGTAAATAATTCATCTTTATTTTCATCTAAGTATTCTTTAACATCTATTTTGTTACGTGGAATATCATAACTTGCAGCGTTGACATAGATTAGTAGCCCTACTCCTAGTAATAAAAAGATTCCAAGAACAGCTCCTATGGAAATTCCCGCTATTTTTCCAGGTCCCATCTTTTTGACCTTCTTCGATGCAATACCCTGTTCTATTTCAATGGCTGTTGCTACTTCTTCTTCCG
>JBOFEH010000181.1:0-10560 GCA_051647765.1 Cellulosilyticaceae bacterium
CTTGGGGTATCGTCTATGCAGATTGATAATCCAGAGCGTGGCTTTACCTATAAGTTTGATGGGCCTTTGGATCTTCGTCTGAATCCAGAGAAGGGGATTTCAGCGGCAGAAAGATTAGAAGATATTACTTTTTACGAATTAGAAGGCATGCTCATTGAAAATGCAGACGAGCCGTATGCTACTGAGATTGCACAGGCTGTTACCCGTCATATCAAAAGAGGTGGCCAGATCAAGACAACCACAGATTTACGTCTTATTATCGAACAAACATTAGCCTTTCTCCCACCAAAGGATCAAGATAAGATGATTAAAAAAGCTTGTCAAAGAACGTTCCAAGCACTCAGAATAGATGTCAATAGTGAATTTGAAGTCTTAGAAGCTTTCTTAGAAAAATTACCAGAAGTCTTAGCACCAGGTGGGCGTGTGGCGATTTTAACATTCCACTCAGGAGAAGATCGCTTGGTGAAAAAGACTTTCAAGAGATTCTTAAAAGAAGGACTTTATAGCGATATTGCAAAAGATGTTATTAGACCATCAACTGAAGAATGTAATAGAAATGGTAGAGCACGTTGTACCAAAATGAGATGGGCTATTCGTGCCTAATGAAAGAGCTTACGCCTCCCTATAAGATAGGGTGCGTAGGCTCTTTTCTTTAGAGAGAAAATAAGATATAATCAGCTTGAATAATAGTCTAATTATTTAGATTAATCACTAAGAGTAACATAGAAGTGGGGGATTGTATGGAGGAGAAGGGGACAAAATCAAAACATTTTTTGGGGGAGAACTATTATAGGCAGTATAAAATGATTTTAAGTATTGTGATTCCATGTGTGGTATTTGGGACGTGTATGGCATGGCTTATTGAAATAGTTAAGCAGCCAGACCCACACTGGTATATTGTACTGGGATGGTGGATGCATAAGATGATATCGGGGATAGTTACTGCGTGTATTGTGCTAGGGATTGTATTTGCTATATTAGAGAAACTAGAGGTACCTGTGAATATTATACCGTCCTCATTAGTGAATACAAGTCATCAAAAAGGTAGGATCAAAAGAGGAGAAGTGGTAGCAGAAATATTATTTGGGACATTTTTCACACTGGTATTTCTACTCGTTCCGGAGATTTTTTGTGGTGTTTTTGAAAGGGGTACAGAGATTATCCCAGTATTTAATACGGCATTTATTGAGAACTCATGGCGTATCATTATGGGGATGTGGGCACTAGGGCTTTTGAGCGACTTAGCCAAACTCATTTGTGGGAGATACAATGTGGTGGTGTTGGTGATGACAGTGATTGCCAATATTGGGACAGGGGTGATGACCTGTGTGTGGCTAGGCAGTGGACAGCTTATTCATCAGCAGTTTATAGACAAAATAGTAGGTCTCATAGGGACACAAGAAGCCCTAATCACATATGTACTGAGTCATACCCAGACAATATTATTAGCCATTATTGTGTTTGGGTTAATCGTGGATACTATAGTGGTTCTCGCTAAAACAACTTATAATGCTATAAGATAAATACGAAGAGGAGCGCGTTATGTTTGAAAAAATAGAGTATCAAGTGGAACGCATTGAGGGGGATTATGCGTACCTTAGAAATTTAACAATGGCTACAGATGAACTAAAATGTGTGGCACGTGCACTACTACCAGAAGCCATTAATCAAGGGAGTTATTTGGTGTATGAAATGCTAGCCTATGAACTGGTAGAGGGTTAATAGCAGTACAACAAAAAAGAATAATGAAAAGGGACCTTAAACAAAAAAATGATTTTGTATAAGGTTCTTTTTTTGACTTTAATTTAGCAATGGTTTAAAAAATACTTGAATTTTAGTTTAAAATAAATTACACTAAAAAAGTTGTTGGTTACAAAGACTAAACAAAAAATTTGATATTGATGTTATTAAACATCAAAAAAGGAGAGCTGATAAATGAAAAAAATAGCCAAACTACTTACAGGGTTACTGGCGACCACAGTATTATGTACAAGCACAGTGAGTGCAAAAACTTTAGAAATTCCAAAGTCAATCGTTCTAGAGCAGGACCAAAGGGCGTTGCTTGAAGCGATTGATACAGACTATTCATTAGGTATGACTAAGAAGTTAACGACTTTTGGAACACATGAAACATTGGGCTATCGTACAGCGGGATCAACCGCAGAGCACGAAGCTGCGGAGATGCTTTATGAAGAATTCCAAAAGATTGGTCTTCAAAATGTCAGAAAGGATGCTTTTGAAGTAGACTCATGGGAGTTTAAAAAAGCAGAATTAACATATGCGGATCAAGACGGACAAGTACACACAGTGACTTTAGGTGGGTATCCTTCTGAGTATATTACCCATGGTGTAGAGGAAGTAGAGCTTGTATATGCCGGTAAAGGGACTAAGTTTGACTATGAAAATTTAGATGTCAAAGACAAAATCGTTTTAGTAGATATTGATCAGAGAGAGGAATGGTGGATTAACTATCCAGCTTATGAGGCATACCTAAATGGTGCGAAGGCCATTATAGCAGCCAATATTGGGGGCTATGGTGAAGCGAGTGATACAGCACTTAATACACAAGATATGTGTGGGCCAGAGTATGCACCAGCTTTCTCGATTTCAAATAAAGATGCCAATGCATTAAAACAACTATTAGCAGATTCTGAAACAGGCACACTCAAAGTGCAGTTTGAAGCAGAAAGTGTCGTAGAAGAAGGCGGCACGTCTTATAATGTGATTGGTAAAATACCAGGCAAAGATCCAGATCAAATCATGATTTTGAGTGGCCATTATGATGCGTATTACAAAGGCTTCCAAGATGATGGTGCGGCTATTGGTCTGATTATGGGACTTGCAAAAGCTATTGTAGACAGTGGCTATCAACCAGAAAAGACAATCGTTGTCATCGCCCATGGGGCAGAAGAATGGGGACTCATTAATTCTCGTTATGACTGGTCTGTAGGGGCGTATAATCAAGTCTTTAAATTAACACCAAAGTGGCAAGAAATGGCTTTTGCTATGTTCAATTTTGAAGGTGCGGGGTACAAGCATACAGATCAGCACCAAGTCATATCTGTTTATGAGTATAAAGATTACTTAGAACAAGTTGTTGCAAAGGTACCAGCAGGTAAGGATGTATATCCAGAGGGGATCTATGTTACAGCGCCGTTAGGGACATGGTCAGATGATTTCTCTTATGCGATTTCAGGAATACCGGCCCTTAGAAATGGGTATAATGGCTCAGAGTATAGCCAAACAATCTATCATTCACAATTAGATACAGAAGAAACATTTAGCCAAGAGGCCTATGATTACCACCATTATTTATATGGCTTACTCTTATTAGAATTTGACCAAAAAATCTTCTTGCCAATGGACTTCTCCAAGCGATTTGAAGCGATGAAAGCGACAATCAATGAAGAAGTATTTGCATTAGCTGGGGCAGATAAAGAGAGACTCACTAGGGCGTTAGATCAGGTGATTGCAGCAGCAGATAAGGCTTATCAAACACTTAGTACGTTAGAAAATACATACCAATCGTTACTTGCCAAAAATCAACCAGAAGAAGCCGAGGCACTTAAAGCCAAAGCACAAGCTACGAACAAGGAACTTCGCAGATTGTTTAAATATTGTGAGGACCAATTCGTAAGATTGACATGGGAAGATGGCTATAGATTCCCACACCAAACCATCCAAAGTAATATTGCAAACTTAGATGCAGCGGTTAAGGCCTTAGAGGCAGGCAATGTGCAAGAAGCCTATGATGAGTACATCTCATCAATAGATAATAATTTCTATGCCTATGATTTTAGTAAGGAAACCTTTGAGTTTTTTACAAATCAAGCGATGAATCAGCCAGCTGACAGACTCAACTGGGGAGCAGGGCGACTAATGGGCCATACCAATCTCTATGACATTATTGAGTCCCTTAGCCAAAAATTAGAGATGTCAAATCCAGACGTATCTCAAGAAATCAAAGTATTACAAGAAGCAAAACAAGCACAGATGGTGCAGCTTAGCCAAACAGTAGAAACATTATCAAGTCAGCTGATCTATACGGCAATGCAGTTAGAAGAGATGATAAAATAAATCATTAAAAGGGTGTTACACAACGAACCGTCGAGGCGTGTGTAACGCCCTTTTGTTTATGGGAGCATTCCTTTTTTAATAGCTTCCAAGGTGAATCAAATTATTTCTTAAAAAGCAATAAAGTATATTTTTAAAATTTTAAAAATTTGTTACAATAGATAAGAAGGAGGGGTACAAATGAAAAAGTATACATATTGTGCAAGGTGGTCTACACCTTTTGGGACAGCAGTGGCTATTATTATTTTGGTGGGGGTATTGATTTTTGGAGGAATAGCCATTCCGTTTAATAAAGGAGAAGACTTAAAAGAACTATTAAAAGCCCTTTTGTTGATTGCTACAGCAGATATTCTAGTAGGAGTATTTTTTGTGATTAGAGAGGTAGTGATTCGCAAAAAGGCGGAGTATCTAGGAGAAAAAAGAGGAGCCTATATTACAGAAGAGGGGATACTTATCATAGGGTTTACAAAAGGAAATCTCAAAGAGGAGAATAACGATCTTTTGGTAGAGAGTCGTTATGCAAGAGGTCTTCGTGAGATGCAGACACAACATGAATTTTTGGAGGAGGCTGTTTTTATTCCATATGAAAGTATAACAAATCTCTATGGAAGTGGAAAAAATGTCAATATGGGGTATAAAAGAAGTGGACAAGAAGTCCTTATTAGTTTGGGAGGACACTTTGTAGCCCCTATGTCATTAGGTGTAGAAGTGATGGAGCAATGCAGTAAAAGGGGACTTAAAGTTTATTGGCGTAGACAAGGTTATACGGAGATTAGTGCAAGTGAAATAGAGAAACAAAAAGAAAGGCTTCTAAGTGGCGTTGAAGAACCAGCACCACAGTTGGCGAAGGAAGAAGAAGTGCTACATTGGATGAATTATAATAAGTAAAGATAAGAGCTGGGGTATTGCATAATGAATCGATGAGGTTTGTTGTGTAGCATCCCAGTTTTGATTTGAAGGCTATTATAAAAATAGTGTATAATACCTATAACATAGTCAGCAAAGGAGAAATGGATATGAAAAAACAAGTAGATCTTGAAGAAGTAAGACGTGTGGCAGAGGGTTATTACAGAGATGGGGATTTTTATTGTTCAGAAGCGATCGTGAAGACGATCAAGGATGTTTTTGAATTACCAATATCTGATGAGGTTATTGCGGCTGCATCAGGATTCCCGGTAGGTATGGGTGGATCAGGCTGTACTTGTGGGGCAGTTGCAGGGGGCGTTATGGCACTAGGTCTTGTATTTGGGAGAACACAGGCAAAAGACAAAAAAGTAGACAAGGCGATGGCACTTTCACGTGAGCTCCATGAGATCTTTAGAGAAAAGCATAAGAGTGTCTGCTGTAGAGTACTTACAAAAGGGATGAGACTAGGATCAAGCAAACATATGAAACAATGTATTGATTTGACGGGAGAAGTAGCTGTAGAAGTGGCACAGCTTATTATGAGAGATATCTAAAAATGAAAAAAATAGCTAGATTAAACCAGCAGCTCCTTGTAACAGTAGGAATCATTATTATAGGAAGTATCATGGTGTTTGGGATGATTCTTCCTATGATTATGAAAATATTTTTTGATAATACAATCTATAGTCAGATTATAGCCATTCAAAATCAGCTGGATATTGAAAGCATTCAGCAATATGACGGGTATGATAATATTTATCATATTTTATATAGTAGAATGGATGAGTCTATTGACGTTGAGATAAGTGAGGAATTACTTCATCATCGCTTGATGTATAAAGACTTTTTCTTGGAAATAGATGAGAAAGTAAGAGCGCAGCAAGAACCTGTTGGCATGTACCAACACACTCAGGGATATGAAACCATCTACTGGGTTATTAATAAAACGTGTGAGGAAGATATTTTGATTTCCTATAAAATAGAAGTAAGTGACTCTATTTTTGCAAATGGCTTATTGAGTAAGTTATTAGTGCTCATTGGCATAACCTTAGGAATTATACTTGTTATTTTTTATAAATGGAGTAATAGACTGATTAATAACCTTAAGGATATTCAGCTTAAATTAGATGAAATTGGTGAGGGACATCTAGAGACACCTATTAATAGTGATCATTATACGATAGAATTTCAAGAGGTTATGGTGTCCTTGGAGCAAATGCGTCACAAACTCTATACTAATGATCAGGTCAAAAAAGACATGATTCATAATATATCCCATGATTTAAAGACGCCTCTTGCGGTGATTAAGAACTATGCAGAGGGGATCATAGATGGCGTTCATCCCTATGGGTCAGTAGAAGAGACGGCTTGTGTTATTTATTCACAAGCAGAGCGCCTGCAAAAAAGAGTTCAAAGTTTGTTATATCTTAATAGACTGGAGTATATCAAAGGTCAAAATCAACAGGCTTCTGTCTTTGAAATGCGCCCATTGCTCTTAGAAGTGGTAGCTTACATGAAAGCATGTGAAGGAGAAGATTGTATCCAGATGGCTGTAGATGAATCAGAGTTTGTTGGGGATATAGAAAAATGGCGTATTGTATTAGAAAATCTTATTGATAATGCCAAGCGCTATGCCAATCAGGAGATTAGGATAGTGGTCAAAGAGGGCGTGTTGTCTATCTATAATGATGGTGAGGCTATAGAAGAAACAACAGACAGGAGTTTATTTGAAGCTTTTGAAGTGGGAAAAGGTGGCGTCACAGGACTAGGCCTTGCCATTGCCAAAAAAACCGTTGAACTCTATGGCTATCACATTGTATTCGTCAATGAAAAACAAGGGGTGACCTTTGTCATTGCAAAGAACACATAATTATCCCATATTTATTTTATAATTAACCCAAACTGTTTTGATAAACTGATTTGAGATGACACAATAACAGTTGAGGTGAGACAATGAACAATATTTATAGGGTATATGGTATGACTTGTGATCATTGCAAAGAAACCATAGAACGTTGCTTGTTAGAACAAAAGGGTGTTCAAGAGGCCCAGGTAAGTCTTGAGTTTAGAAGTCTTAGGATAGTATTTGATGCCAAGCAAATAAGTTTTAAGGACATCAAGGCCATCTTGTTAGAACAAGGCTATGAAGTGGTAGAGGAGCAGCATAGGTCAAAGCATACGCAGCAGGTATGGCTGACCATAGGGGTTGCGGTGGTGTTGTTTTGGCTGATAGGTCGTATCGTTCCAGACTTTTCTATGCTTCTTACATCGGGTGATCCATTAGGATTAATGATGTTGTTTGTCATAGGGGTTACAACATCTTTTCACTGCGTATCCATGTGCGGCGGATTGGCATTATCTCAAGTCACGATAGGGACAGATCCTATCAAAAGAAATATGGCGTATAACCTAGGAAGGATACTATCATACACTCTTTTGGGTGGTATAGTAGGCTGGATTGGTTCAGGAATTACATTAGGGAATAGATTTTTTGCCGTGGTACCCATTGTATTAGGGTTCTTGATGGTGATGACAGGGTTAGGACAGGTAGGTGTGATTTCTGCCGAAAAGCTGCCTTTTATGAAGCATTTCAACTTAAAAATGGGTCTTATGAGAAGCCGTTTAAGTCATGACAGGGGACCGTTTATCGTAGGATTGCTAAATGGGCTGATGCCTTGTGGACCCCTTCAACTCATGCAAATCTATGCACTGGGTACAGGCAGCTTTTGGCGTGGTGCTATGGCCATGTTGGCCTTTAGCTTGGGGACGGTTCCAATGATGTTAGGTGTAGGACTGGTGATGAATAAGTTATCTGGGGTTTCTAAAGCGTTGGTCTTTAAAGTAGGTGGCTGTTTGGTGGTCTTATTAGGCGGCAGTATGATGCTCAACGGTTTGACAACAGCAGGAATCAATGTCGGCGGAAGAGGGGCTGTGGTAGAGGAGCGCCAAGATGCGAATCAAGGTGGCCTCGAAGAGGGCTATCAGATTGTGAATGTGGATGTAGGCTATAGAAGTTATGGTGATATTGTGGTCCAAAAAAATCAGCCTGTGAGGCTTGTTATGAATGTAGCGCCAGGGATGTTGACAGGGTGTAACTACGCTATTAATATTCCAGAGTATGACATTTTTGCGACATTAGAAGAAGGAGAAAACGTATTTGAATTCTTGCCAACAGAAGAAGGGACCTTTGTGTATTCTTGTTGGATGGGAATGACGAGAAATACGATTACGGTTGTTGAGGGTGATATCAGTACATATGTACCAGAACAAATACCAACTCCATCCTATGGTGTAAATAGAGGCTATAGATGTCATTAAATGAACGCCCAAAAGGTGAACTGATAGCAGTTCGCCTTTTTGTATGATTTGAAGATAAGGAGGATGACGATGGGAATTACAATTGGATTAGTAGAAGATGAAGTCAATCTTAGAGATCTTATAAGAAGTTACTTAGAAAAAGAGGGCTACGCAGTTTTTGCGTGTCAAGATGCCGAGGAGGCAAGTAAAGTCATAGATGAACCTATGAGTTTGTGGATTTTAGACATTATGCTACCTGGAAAAAACGGGTTTGAATTAATGGAAGACATTAAGAAGAGCTACCTAAAAACACCTATTATACTGATTTCGGCGAGGGATCAAGATTTTGATAAAATACTTGGGTTAGAAAAAGGTGCAGAGGATTATATCGCCAAGCCGTTTTCTCCTAAGGAGCTTGTGCTACGTGTCAAAAGAATTATTGAGCGGTGTTATCAAGCTGAAAATATCGGTGATATCGGAGGGTATAAGATAGATTTTACTGCCCATAAAGTCTATGAGGGCGATGTAGTATTAGACTTATCAAGCCGTGAATATCAGATGCTGGTTTTGATGTATCAAAATATCGGTAGGCCGTTTACAAGAGATGAACTTCTTAATCATATTTGGGAAAGAGACTATTTTGGGAGTGATCGGGTAGTCGATGATTTGATGAGGAGACTACGCAAAAAAATGCCCAAACTCAAAGTTTCCACTATTTATCGTTATGGGTATAGGCTAGAAGAATAAACAAAATAAATATAAAAATAAAGTATATCGTCAAAAAATAAAAAATAGGCTATAATGGAGGATAGTTTAAAAAAGTTAGGAGACGTTAAGATGACAAACGATATGACACAAGGCAGTCCTTTCAAGTTATTTATATGGTTTTCAATCCCACTTTTGATTGGAAATGTGTTTCAGCAGCTCTATAGTATGGTGGATACGATTATTGTAGGACAGTTTTTAGGAGAAGAGGCATTAGCAGCAGTAGGATCAACAGGATCCATGTTCTTTTTGGTAAACGGATTCTTACTAGGACTTACCAGTGGTTTTTCTGTAATGGTTGCCCAGCGGTTTGGTGCTAAGGATGAGGAGGGTGTCAAAAAGGCCATTGCAAGTAATATCACATTAACAGTAATCATGACGATTTTGGTGACAGTGATTATGCTGATCTTTAAAACACCACTACTGAGATTAATGAATACACCAGATAATGTATTTGGTTATGCCAATGCGTATATTACAGTAATTTATGCTGGGATTTTTACACAGGCTTTTTATAATATGTCAGCAGGGATTTTGAGGGCTTTAGGAGATAGTAAGACGCCATTATACTTTTTGATTGTGGCTTCAGTGGTGAATATTATATTGGATTTGGTATTCATCGTGAATTTCAATATGGGTGTAGCAGGAGCTGCTTACGCCACTAATATCGCTCAGGGGTTAGCGGCTGTATTATGTCTTGTTTACAGCTATAAAAAGTTCCAGATTTTAAGACTCAAAAAAGAGGATTTTGTGGTACCAACAAGTTATTACAAAACTCATTTTCATATAGGTCTACCAATGGCACTGCAGTTTTCCATTACAGCCATGGGAATCATGACACTTCAAAGTGCGATTAATGTTTTTGGTTCTAGTGTTATGGCAGCTTATACATCTGCGTCAAAGGTGATTCAATTAGTGATGCAGCCTCTTGTTACATATGGGGTATCGACAGCTACCTTTGTGGGACAAAATTTAGGAGCAGGATTGTATCAGCGTATTCGTGAGGGAATCAAGACAATCACTAAAATTTCTATTGTAACCAGTCTTATTTCAAGTAGTGTGATTATTTTGTTTGGGAAAACAATGATAGGATTCTTTTTGGAAAACCCTAGCCCAGAGGTGATTGGTTATGCAAGTCAAGTTTTAAACTATGCGGCAATCTTTTTTATTCCGTTAGGGCTAATTTTTATTTACCGTAATGCCTTACAAGGCATGGGTGAATCCTTTGTACCAATGATGGCAGGGGTACTGGAATTGGTGGCCCGTGCGGTGGTTGCCTATACCTTGCCAGCATTTATTGGGTTTACGGGGATTTGCTTGGCAGATCCATCGGCTTGGATTGCAGCGGCCATACCGCTTATGATTGTATACCATAGAAAAATGCGTCACTATAAAGCGGATTCATTAAATCAATAGGGGATGACTAGAGGCGTAAGGGGGACTATAGGATATGAATACCATGTTTTATAAATATGCCATTGAAGTGGAGCGGGTACACTCTATTACTCAAGCGGCAGA
>JBOFEH010000182.1:0-1768 GCA_051647765.1 Cellulosilyticaceae bacterium
CCCAGAAGAAGTGCAGATGATAGAAGAAGTTATTCACAAGGTGGGCGTAGCGCTCTTAAAACCTATTAAAGAGCAACTTCCAGAAACAATATCCTATACAGCGATCAAGCTTGTCATCGCTAAACTAAAAGCAGGACAAAAACAAGAGTAGACCCGAAAGGTCTACTCTTTATATTTTGATAAGCGTCCATTTTCCGTTAGAAAATCTTATAATATTAAGAATCAGTCTGAGTGTCTGGTCAAGTAACAAGGCAATCCAAGCACCAAGTAACCCCATACCTAAGCCATAACAGAGTGAAAAAGTAATAATAGGACGAATCACTAAAATGCTAATAAAAGAAGAACCAGCTACAAATTTTGTATCACCAGCCCCTCTAAGGGAACCTGAAATAATGACTTGAGAAATCTGAAGTGGCGATACAATAGCAACAATCAGCATGATTTGGCTACCCAGTGCAATAATATCGGATTCATTGGTAAATAGTCCTACGAGAGGTGTTCTCCCAAATAAGAAAACAATTACAAGGATACTTGATAAAATAAGCCCAATACGTTGTGCTGTTTTGCCGTAAATAATCGATAAATCGGGTCTTTTAGCTCCTAAATTACGTCCGACAAGAGATGAAGCGGCCATACTCATGCCATCGCCCACGCTGAAGGTCATATTCAAGATATTCATACAAATTTGATGTGTCGCAAAGGCTATTGTCCCAAGATTTGTAATCATTTTAGTATAGGCTAAGAAACCGATACGCATACAAAGTTGTTCCACCATGGCACTGCTACTAATGACAAAAATACCTTTTAAAATAGGGAAATCAAGTTTCCAATTTTGATGGCGAACAAGTTTGAGCTGGTTTTTTGAATGAATGAGGCTGAAAAGTGCAATAGTAAAAGCAACAATATTTCCAAGTACTGTAGCGATAGCAGCCCCTTTAACCCCTAACATAGGAAAACCAAAATTTCCTTGGATGAGTAAAAAGTTAAAGACAAGGTTTACCAGATTGGCAGTAATATTGGTATACATGGCAATCTTAGTATTACCTGCACCACGTTGGGCAGCATTCATGTTAAGTGTTAAGGCATTAAAAAACATACCAATGAGGATAATTCTAAAAAAGACTGTTGCATCACCAATGACATGCGGTTCAGCCCCCATCCAAAGGAGTATTGGTTTAGCGTAAATAAAACCAATACACGAAAGAAGTAAAGAAAGTAATCCAACAAGGATAATCGATTGGCGGAGCGTTCTGTTGGCATTGTCATAGTCTTGTTCTCCAAAACGACGGGCGACAATAGCTGTAACCCCTGTATTAAGAGAAAAGATAATAGCTAATAAAATAAACATGGGCTGCTGGGTAATGCCAACAGCGGCAATAGAACCTGCACCTAAAACACCGACCATCATGGTGTCGATTGCCCCTACAAGACTGACTAATATACGTTCAAGTGCAGAGGGCCAGGCGAGATTCATCGTTTCTTTGTAAATGGTTCGTGAAGTCGGACAATCACCTAAGAGTTGATCGCTTCGAATCATCTGTTTGCAAGAAAAAAATTGTGTTAAACATGAGGGTATCATAAGTTTCTCCAGGATAAAGTGAAATTATTTTAAATAACTATAAATTAATATACTACTAAATAAAATATAAGTCAAAAAAACAAAAAAACCTCCAACAGAGAATCTATTAAGAAAGAGATTCTGCGTGGGAGGAGTCTTCCATATCTTCTTGAACTTGTTTATGATAAGGAAAAACATAAAGGTTGATGA
>JBOFEH010000183.1:0-17306 GCA_051647765.1 Cellulosilyticaceae bacterium
CTGGTACACTTGCAGTATGTTCAGCTGTAGCTAACCTTGAAGGCGCTACAACAGTAGTAGGTGGAGGAGACTCTGTAAACGCTGTTAAACGTCTTGGATTTGCTGACAAAATGTCACACATCTCAACTGGTGGTGGTGCGAGCTTAGAGTTCTTAGAAGGTAAAGAACTTCCAGGTGTTGCTGCTGCTGATAACAAATGTTGTGGTGGTGGATGCTGTAAATAATCACCTTTTGGTGAAAGGCTTATGACTAAGATCTTTGGACTGGGATCTTAGCGTATGTATGATGATAAATCAAATTACACAATTAGTGCGATGTAGCCTCGGTTGAGGGGCCAGGGCTACGTCGTTATTCTATCTTAAAGGAGAATTTTATTATGCGTAAAAAAATCGTTGCAGGTAACTGGAAAATGAACTTAACACCAGCGAAAGCGGTAGAGTTAATCAACACTTTAAAAGATAAAATCAATACACCAGACGTAGATGTTGTGGTATGCCCAACATTCGTATGTCTTCCAGCTGTACTTGAAGCTGTAAAAGGTACAAACATTGCTGTAGGTGCTCAAAATATGCACTTCGAAGAAAATGGTGCTTTCACAGGCGAAATCGCTCCAAGCATGTTAGTAGAACTTGGTGTAAAATACGTTGTACTTGGTCACTCAGAAAGAAGACAATACTTCGCTGAGACAGATGCTACAGTTAACTTAAAAACTAAAAAAGCTCTTGAGCATGGTTTAGTACCAGTAGTATGTGTAGGTGAAAGCTTAGAAGATAGAGAAAACGGTGTAACAATCGATCTTGTACGTCTTCAAACAAAAATCGCTCTTAAAGATGTATCTGCAGAAGATGCTAAAAAAGTTGTTATTGCATACGAGCCAATCTGGGCAATCGGAACAGGTAGAACAGCTACTTCAGCTCAAGCAGAAGAAGTATGTGCTGCAATCCGTCAAGTTGTTGCAGAAGTTTACACTCAAGAAGTTGCAGATGAAGTGCGCGTACAATACGGCGGTTCTGTAAACGGAGCAAATGCAAACGAGTTATTCAACATGGGTAACATCGATGGTGGTTTAGTAGGTGGCGCTTCTCTTAAAGAAGAGTTCGTATCTATCGTAAACTACTAAGAATAGGGGACTTATAATGAGTAAACAAACAACATTATTATTAATCCTTGATGGTTATGGTATGAATCCAAACTGTGAAGCTAATGCGATTTGTGCGGCTAAAAAGCCAAACTTAGATGCAATTATGGCAAAATATCCTACAGTAGCTGGCTACGCAAGTGGGATGGCAGTAGGTTTACCAGATGGACAAATGGGTAACTCAGAGGTAGGTCACCTTAACATGGGTGCTGGCCGTACTGTATACCAAGAGCTTACACGTATTACAAAAGCAATCCAAGATGGCGACTTCTTTGAAAATGCAGAGTTAGTAGCAGCTATGGAAAATGCTAAAGCAAACGACAAAGCACTTCACTTATTTGGTTTATTATCAGATGGGGGAGTACATAGCCACAATACACACCTTTATGGTTTATTAGAAATGGCTAAAAAATTCGGTCTTACAAAAGTGTATGTTCACGCATTCTTAGATGGTCGTGACACACCTCCAGCTTCAGGGAAAGCTTTCACTGAAGCATTAGTAGCAAAAATGGCTGAAATTGGTGTAGGTGAGATTGCATCTGTATCAGGTCGTTACTATGCAATGGACCGTGACAACAGATGGGATCGTGTACAAAAAGCATACGATGCTATTGTAAAAGGTGAAGGAAACTTCGCAGCTGATGCAGTAGATGCTATTGGCGCATCTTATGCAGAAGAAGTATACGATGAATTCGTATTACCAACTATTATTACAAAAGGTGACAAACCAGTTGCTACAGTACAATCAGATGACTCTGTAGTATTCTTCAACTTCAGACCAGATAGAGCAAGAGAGCTTACAAGAGCTTTCTGCGACGATGCTTTTGCTGGATTTGAAAGAGAGAGAGTACAAACTCATTTTGTTGTATTCACACAATATGATGTGACAATTGCTAATAAAGAAGTGGCGTTCAAACCACAAACACTTACAAATACATTTGGTGAGTACCTTGAAGCTAAGGGTAAAACACAACTTCGTATTGCTGAAACTGAAAAGTACGCACACGTAACATTCTTCTTCAACGGTGGGGTAGAAGAACCATACGCACATGAAGAGCGTAAACTTGTATCTTCTCCATCTGTTGCAACATATGATATGCAACCAGAGATGAGTGTATTTGAAGTAGCAAATGGCTTAGAAGAATCTATTCGTTCAGGCGAGTATGATGTGATTATCGCTAACTTTGCTAACCCAGATATGGTGGGTCATACAGGGAACATGGAAGCTGCAACAGCTGCTATCGAAGCAGTTGATAAAGCAGTTGCTCAGGTGATCAAAGCAATCGAAGAAACAAATGGTTATGCCTTTATCTGTGCAGACCATGGTAATGCAGAGCAAATGGTAGATTACGATACAAATCAACCATTTACAGCACATACAATCAATCCAGTACCATTCGTTCTTGTAAACTACAAAGAAGGTGTAACGCTTAAAGAAGGCGGTAAGCTTGCTGATATCGCGCCAACACTTCTTGAAATGATGGGTATGGAAAAACCAGTTGAGATGACAGGCGAATCACTCTTAAACAAATAAGACTATTCTAGACATCATGTATGTCCCAAAGGTATGATAATCATTAAATAGGGAACAATATTTTTGATTATGATATCTGAAGGGAGCATGCAGATGAAAGGGTATATTGAAATTTTGGATGTGTTTGCAAGAGAGGTGCTAGACTCTAGAGCGAATCCTACCGTAGAAGTAGAAATCGTTGTAGAAGGAGATTATGTGGGGCGCGCCATTGTCCCATCAGGAGCATCGACAGGTGAACTCGAGGCCATAGAGCTTCGTGATGGAGACAACTCCAGATACTTAGGAAAAGGCGTACAAAAAGCTGTGGATCATGTGAATAACATCATTGCCGACGAAGTCATTGGGATGAACGCTCTTGATCAAGCTGCTATAGATAAAATACTCATAGACTTAGATGGCACACCAAGCAAAGGAAAATTAGGTGCAAATGCGATACTAGGTGTTTCTATAGCTGTTGCCAAAGCTGCGGCTGAGGCACTGCATATGCCGTTATACCAATACTTAGGAGGGGTCAACGCTAAAGTATTGCCTGTTCCTATGATGAACATTCTAAATGGTGGTGAGCATGCGGATAATACAGTAGACTTACAAGAATTTATGATTATGCCAGTAGGGGCTACCACATTCAAGGAAGCACTGAGAATGTGTGCTGAAGTATACCATACACTCAAGAAAGTACTTGTTACCAAAGGGCTTGCTACAGGGGTAGGAGACGAAGGTGGGTTTGCACCAAACCTTGCAACATCAGACGAAGTTTTGACACTTATTGTTGAAGCCATTCAAAAAGCAGGCTATAAGCCAGGCGAAGAGATTCGTATTGCATTAGACTCAGCAGCATCAGAACTCTATAATGATGCTGATGGTAAGTATTACTTCAAAGGCGAGAGCCAAATGAAGGGTGAAGAGGTCGTAAGAACATCTGAAGAGATGGTAGATTACTACGAAGACCTTGTGAATAAGTTCCCAATTATCTCTATTGAAGATGGTGTGGGTGAAAAAGACTGGGAAGGTTGGAAGCTTCTAACTGAGCGTCTTGGAGATCGCGTACAGCTTGTAGGTGATGACTTATTTGTAACTAACACAGAAATTCTTGAAAAAGGTATCCGCAAAGGGGTAGCCAATTCAATTTTAATTAAAGTGAATCAGATTGGGACACTCACAGAGACATTTAATGCTATAGAGATGGCCAATCGTAGTGGCTACACATCAGTCGTATCTCACCGATCAGGTGAATCAGAAGATACAACGATTGCGGATATTGTAGTGGCAGTCAATGCAGGACAGATCAAAACAGGCGCACCATGCCGTTCTGACCGTACTGCAAAATACAATCAATTACTAAGAATTGAAGAAGAACTAGACAGTATTGCCGAGTTCAGAGGACTAAAATCTTTCTTCAACTTAGCGAAATAATGTAAAGCGACGAACTGTAATAAAAGCGACGAATTGATAAGCTCCCGAAAGGGAGCTTATTGATTTTTCACACATTATATGCTATGATAAAATCAGTATGGCATGTCAATACCAATGAAGGAGGCAAAAACCATGGGTGTTTTACAAATAGTACTAACAGTGCTTTATATTATTTCAGCATTTGTGATTATCACAGTTGTACTTCTTCAAGAAGGAAAATCAGCTGGATTAGGTTCAGCATTTGCAACACAACAAGATAGTTACTGGGCAAAAAACAAAAAACATACTCTTGAAGGTAAATTTGAGAGATGGACTAAAATTTCTGCAGGTGCATTTGTTGTATTAGCATTTTTACTATCAATTATCTAATGAAAAAGGCAAAGCTTTTAACATTTAAAGCTTTGCCTTTTTGTTTGTATTCCTTATTATTTTATAGTTACTCAGTTAATATTAATCTTTGAATTAATTTTAGACAATAAATTACATATTGTGTTATAATACATGATGCAAATGGAAACACTAAATAATACAATAGTAGTATACCGATGAGAGAACAGACATAATAAAGAGCTAAAAACTGCATACACTAGTAGCAGTAGAAAGAGGTGAAGTAATGGCTCATCAAAAAATAGATCAAGAGGCAATGAAGCAAGAAAGAAAAAAGAAAATTATTGAATTACTGAATGACCCTAAATATCAACCAATGAAAATTAAAGAGTTGGTACTCATGTTACGCGTACCTTCTTCAGATAGACTAGAGCTAGAATTATTATTAGGAGAGCTCATTAACGAAGGTAAAGTGATTCGTAATAAACGCGGCAAGTTTGTTGCGCCAAGAGCACTTAACTTAGTGACAGGGGTATTCCAGGGACATCCTAAAGGCTTTGGTTTTTTAGTCTTAGAAACCGATGAACAAGATATATTCATTCCAGCACAAGCGGTTAATGGTGCCCTTCACAAGGATAAAGTCATGTGCCGTATCACAAGACCTGCCACAGAGACTAAGCGTGCGGAAGCAGAAATTATCAAAATTCTCGAAAGAGGCCCACAATGTATTGTTGGGATTTATGAACAAAGCCAGAACTTTGGGTTTGTGGTACCAGATGATAGCAAATATGCGAGAGATATTTTTATTCCTAAAAAGCTCTCAAAAGGAGCAGTATCAGGGCATAAGGTATTAGTAGAAATCATAGATTGGGCGGAAGAAAAGCGTAATCCTGAAGGTAAGATTATCTCTATACTTGGGCATGTGAATGATCCTGGTGTGGATATTCTATCTATTATTTATCAATTTGACTTACCCCAAGAGTTCCCAGATGAAGTCATGGCACAGGTGGATAAGATTGATACAGAGGTATTAGACCAAGATAAACGTGGACGTGAGGATATGAGACATATTCCTATGGTCACAATCGATGGAGAAGATGCCAAAGACTTAGATGATGCTATTTCATTAGAGAAACTCAGTAATGGGATGTACCGCTTAGGGGTTCACATTGCAGATGTTACCCATTATGTGACAGATCACTCCGCATTAGACCGAGAAGCTTTAGACCGTGGTACGAGTATATACCTTGTAGATAGAGTTATCCCTATGCTTCCACATAAGCTGAGCAATGGGATTTGTTCACTGAATGCAGGGGTAGACCGTTTGGCATTAACTTGTATGATGGATATTGATAAGAATGGGAATGTTCAGAGTCATCAAATCATGGAGACAGTCATCAAGATTGATGAGCGTATGAGTTATACTAACGTTAAAAAAATACTTGAAGATCATGATGAAGAGCTTATCACAAGATACAAGGACTTTGTCCCTATGTTTGAAACCATGAAAGAACTCGCAGCGCTTCTTCGCAAAAAACGTATCAAACGTGGTGCCATTGACTTTGACTTTGAAGAAACCAAGGTCATCCTAGACAAAGAAGGGTATCCGGTAGAAATCAAACCTTATGATCGTAATGTGGCAACCCGTATTATTGAAGAGTTTATGCTTGTATGTAACGAAACCATAGCAGAGGATTACTTCTGGCAAGAAAAACCGTTTGTCTACCGTTCACATGAAGACCCCGATCCAGAAAAAATCCTTTCTCTGAATGATTTTATGACTAATTTTGGCTATACAGTGAAGACCAATCAAGCCAAAACACACCCAAAAGATATGCAAAAGATATTAGAGCAAATCCAAGGTAAGCCAGAAGAAAATATTATTAGTCATTTATTATTACGTTCTATGAAACAAGCACGTTATACAGCGGAGTGTAATGGGCACTTTGGTCTAGCAGCCAAATATTATTGTCACTTTACGTCTCCAATTAGACGTTATCCAGACCTTCAAATCCACCGTATTATCAAGTGGAACTTACACCATAAGTTAGGTGGTAAGCGTGAAGCCAACCTACATGAGATGATGCCAGAAGTGGCTCAAAAGTGTTCGATTAGAGAACGCCGAGCAGAAGAGGCAGAGCGTGAGACAATTAAGCTCAAAAAAGTCCAATATATGGAGCAGTTTATTGGAGAAACCTTTGAAGGAACCATTACTGGAACGACTTCATGGGGGATATATGTGGAACTACCAAATACAGTAGAGGGTCTCATTCATGTCAATGAGCTAGATGATGATTACTATAGCTATGATGAGCCAGGGCATCGCTGGGTAGGCCAGCACTCAGGCAAACAATACAGATTAGGTGATACCATCAAAGTACGTGTAGTCAAAACAGATGTGTTAACACGAACAATAGATTTTAGACTTGTTCATGACGAAGACGACGAATAAAACTCATAAATAAAACTACCTTCCTATTAGGAGGGTAGTTTTTGTTTGGTCCATGATCAGATGACAAAAAAGATAAATCATAGAAATGAGGGAAGAAAACCCTAAAATAGAGTTGACAAGACAAGTTAGTATATCATAATATATAAATATATCAAATTAGTAACGTGTAATGGAGGGATTAAGATGAAAGTAATTATTGTTGGAGGGGTAGCAGGTGGTGCATCTACAGCTACAAGGCTAAGAAGATTAGATGAAGAAGCTGAGATTATTATGTTCGAAAAAGGTGAGCATGTTTCTTTTGCAAACTGTGGGTTACCTTATCATATTGGTGGGGCTATTGGGGAAAGAGAATCCTTATTACTTCAGACACCTGCTAGTTTAAAGGCGAGATTTAATATAGATGTACGCCCTAAGAGTGAAGTGATTGGGGTAGATCCTAAGCGTAAGATTGTAAAAGTATATAATATTGAACGTGGTGGATTGTATGAAGAAAGTTACGATACACTAGTCTTATCACCAGGGGCCAAACCTATTGTACCGCCTATACCAGGTGTGGAGAACAAAAAAATCTTTACACTTAGAAATATTCCTGACATGGACCGTATCAAGCAGGCAGTAGATGAACAAGAGATGCAAAGTGTGGTTGTAGTAGGGGGAGGATTTATAGGGGTTGAGATGGCAGAAAACCTAAGGGAACGTGGGCTAGAAGTCACCTTGGTTGAAGCCATGCCTCAAATTATTGCACCACTGGATGCAGAGATGGCTTATATGGCAGTAGAAGAGCTAGAGCAACATGGTGTTGGTGTCATACTGGGTAATGGCGTATCAGCTTTTGCAGACTATAGCAATCAGATAGGTGTGCAGCTACAAGATGGCATGGAGCTTATCAGTGATGGGGTTATTCTAGCGATAGGTGTTGCACCTGATACGGCTTTTTTGAGAGATTCAGGGATAGAGCTTGGGCCAAAGGGACATATTGTTGTTAATGAGCATATGGTAACATCTATGAAAGGGATCTATGCCTTAGGGGATGCTATTACTGTAAGAGATTTTATCAGTCAGGAAGAAATGTATATACCACTGGCTGGACCAGCTAATAGACAAGGCCGTATTGTAGCAGATTATATTGCCGGCAAGAATGTCAAGTACAAAGGGACTATGGGGACTTCCATTCTCAAAGTATTTGATCTTGTAGTTGCCAGTACAGGAAATAATGCAAAAGTATTAGAACGTAGCCAAAAAGTTTATCGTACACTTTATCTTCATCCAGGCAGTCATGCAGGGTATTATCCAGGGGCCAAACCAATTAGTATCAAAGTCCTGTATAGTGTGGAAGGTCAGTTATTAGGGGCACAGGCTGTTGGGTATGAAGGTGTCGATAAGGTTATAGATACATTGGCTATGGCGATTCAAATGGGTGCACATATTAGTGATCTCACAGAGGCAGAGCTTGCTTATGCACCGCCATTCCTCTCAGCCAAATCACCTGTTAATATGATAGGCTTTATAGGGGAGAATGACCTTGGCGGCTTATCACCACTTGTGACACCTAGACTCCTTGAAACGATGGAAGAAGTGGAGCAGGTGATACTCTTAGACATTAGAGAACACCAAGAGCTATTAGGTGGGATGATTGAGGGGGCAGTGCATATACCACTCAATGAACTCAGAGGCCAAGTGGATCAGCTTAGCAAGGACTACAGCTATGTTGTCTACTGCGGGGTTGGGCAACGTGGACATACTGCAGCCCGTTTGTTAAGATCATATGGCTTCAAAGCTTATAATTTGTCAGGAGGCTACAAGACTTACAAATTATTTGAAAAAGCAAGAGATCACCGTAATGATGGCATTAAAGAAAGAATGTGGCAAGACGAAGTTGCGTGTGCTAGTGAATCTGTAGCCTGCACGACAGAAAACATGATGGAAGACCGTATTAATGTGGTGAAGACAGTTGATGTGACAGGGATGTGCTGTCCAGGGCCTATTGTAAGAGTCAAACAAGAGGTGGATAAGCTAGAGCAAGGAGAGAGCTTTACGATTAAAGCCTCTGATCCGGGTTTTTTTGAAGATATTAGGTCATGGTGTGATAAGACCCAAAACAACTTGGTGAGCTTAGACCGTGCAAAAGGGGAGATTGTCGCTACCATAGAAAAGGGGAAGCAGAGTGTAACGGTAGGCGCAGGTTGTAGCCTAGAGCAAGTGCCAAAGGCAGATGGCAAGACAATCGTTGTCTTTAGTGGTGATTTAGATAAGGCTATTGCATCATTTATTATTGCTAATGGTGCAGCAGCTATGGGCAAAAAAGTGACACTGTTCTTTACTTTCTGGGGCCTTAATATTCTTAGAAAATCTGAGGCTAGCGATGCACCTAAGTCATTGATAGAAAAAGGCTTTGCTATGATGATGCCACGTGGGAGCAAGAAACTGGGGCTTTCTCGTATGAATATGGGAGGGATGGGCGCTAAGATGATTCGTAAGGTCATGGCAGACAAAAACGTCCAATCCTTAGAAGAACTGATGACCCTTGCCATGGCAAGTGGCGTTGAAATTGTAGCCTGTACCATGTCTATGGATGTGATGGGGATTAAGGCAGAAGAGCTGATTGAAGGGGTCAAACTAGGTGGTGTAGGCTACTACTTGGGAGAAGCTGAAGATGCCAATGTCAACTTATTTATCTAATCCATAAAATAACTTATCTTATAAGAATGCACTTTAGTATCAAACGCATAGAGCAAAACAAAAATCACAGGCATAAAACCTGTGATTTTTTAGTGTGCAGGAAAGTTTGCGTGCTGCACTTTCACCACTGAGCGAACCAAGACGTGCATGAAGACTACTTTTGTTCTTGGGGGGTATTTTCTTTGTAAAAATCACTACTGAGGAGGACGATATCAATACGTCTATTTTTGGCACGGCCATCAGCGGTAGTGTTAGGGGCAACAGGGCGATACTCACCATAAGAAACAGCGGAGAGTTTGTTAGGGTTAAGCTGCCCCTTATTAATGAGTAATTCTACCACATTAATGGCGCGGATGGCGGCCAATTCCCAGTTGGAGGCAAAGGCACTGTTATGAATGGGCTGATTGTCCGTATGCCCTTCGACTACAATATCGTTGCCAAGCTGAGCAAGCATTTTACTGATCTCTAAGATGTTTTGTTCGTAAGCTGGGAGTAGGTCGGCTTTACCACTTTCAAAGAAAGCATTTTCTTTGAGGCTGATGACCAGCCCACGAGGCTCAATACGCATGTCTACCTCATTTTTGAGCTTATTGGTAGCAAGGTACATTTGAACATCTTTTTTGATTTGTTCTGTCTTAGAAGGTTGCGGCGTTGTGCTTGTAGAAGCTGTAGAGGTTGTGGGGGGATTAAGTGTGCCGCCTTCGCCAATCACATAAGGTGAGCCAGAGAAAATGCCACTAAGAGAGTTGGAGAGTTGGGCGTATTTTTGGGAGTCTACACTACTCATAGTATACATGACCACAAAGAAAATCATGAGAAGTGTAATCAGGTCAGAATATGTAAGAAGCCAGCGTTCATTATTTTCTTTTTTAGGTTTTTTCTTTTTCATTTCTTATCCCCCATATTGAGAGCCTTGAGAGCTTTTTCACGTTCTTCAGGATCAAGATAAGAGCAGATATCTTCTACAACAAGCTTTGGATTTTTACCTTGTTGTAAGGAGGTAATCCCTTCAATAATCATTTGGTTACGGAGTTCTTCTCGTTGACTAATCATTTTGAGGCGGTTGGCAATAGGGAGCCAGAGGAGATTGGCAGTCGCTACGCCGTAGAGTGTCGCAATGAAAGCAACGGCGATTTTGGGGCCTAGGGTAGAGGGATCATCTAAGTTGCCCAGTACATGAACAAGTCCCATAACAGTTCCGATAATACCCATTGTAGGGGCGTAGCCACCAGCAGTTTCAAAAATAGCAATACCCACTTCATGACGAGCCGTCACATTTTCTGCATCGTTTTCAAGTGTTTTACGAATAGCATCTGATTCCACACCATCTACGACAAAGGCAATACCTTTTGTGATGAGCCTATTTTCTTTGTTCTCATCATTTGTGAATTTTTCTAGGGCCAGTAAGCCTTCTTTACGTGCTAAAGTCGCCAGGTCAAATATCTGAGTGACGATAAGAGAGGGGTCACTAGGCTTATATTTAAAGACAATACCTAGTATTTTTGGGAGGCGTTTAAGATCAGACATAGGAAACGATAAACCTACAGCACCTATAGTCCCTCCAAATACAATAAGGGCTGCGGTGCCGATGAATAAGGCAAGAAAATGTCCGCCTTCTAGCAAAAAACCTCCAATGAGCGATCCAAAACTAATGAGTAAAAATAAAATAACAGAGATATCCATGCATAACAACTCCTTTATTAATCGTTCTAAAAGATGATATAATATTAGTATATTAACAAAATTTAAATTATCAATCTATTTTTTGAAATTAAAGGAAAAAATGGGGGACAAAATGGAGATGATTAAAAATTTAACCATCACAATAGGTAGCATAGTCGTTGCCACATTAGTGGGTGGTGCGATGATGTTTCTTGGCCTAACAGAGTCGAATATTATTATGAGTTATATTATAGGAATGGTTGTGATTGCAAGGTATACAACAATGTGGCAATTTAGTCTTGTAGGAGCCTTTGTAGAAGTGGCACTGTTTAATTACTTTTTTGCGAGGCCTTATTACAGTTTTCAGATTACGGAGCTTCACTATGTGATGACATTTACAACGATGATTATCGTGGCGTCTGTTGTGATTACGCTCACCTCAAAAGTCAAAAAAGAAGTGATTTTGAGTCAGCAAAAGGAGGCAGCCACTCAGAGGCTCTATGAGGTGAGTCGTAGACTGCTTGCAGCAGATAGCTTAGAACAAACCAAGGCTGCAAGTGCAGTACTGGTTGCGGAGTTTCTCAAAAAAAGTACGTTGATTGTTGAGGTAGATAGTAAAAATCGTATTCAAGCACCATTTATTTATGATGAAGAGAGTGAATGTGTAGATTTTTTTGATGAAACACTTCAGCAGCAAATCATGGAGGTCATCAAGACTAAGGCTATCGTCTATAGCCCTTCAAGGCAAATGACCATTTACCCTATATTAAGGCAGCAAAATGTCTTAGGAGTTATGGGAATCAAAGACTGGGATATAGGGGCTGCAACAAGCGAAGAATCCCAAAGTTTAGAGGCTATTATTGCTCAGATTAGCTTGGCATTAGATAGAGAGTACAGTAGACTCAGGACCCATGAGATTAAAATGCGTATGCAAAGAGAAAAGCTAAAAAACAATATGCTACAAGGGATATCTCATGATCTGAGAACCCCATTAACAGGTATTTTAGGCTCAACCCATCTGCTATTGGAGAATCATGAGAAATTACAGACCCAGCAGGTGGAACAATTACTCAGTGGGATTTATGATGAGGCCAATTGGCTCTATCACTCTGTAGAGAATATATTGAATATGACAAGAATTGATGATGGGCGCCAAATTGTCAAAAAGGAATATGAAGTGGTTCAAGATGTTATAGAAACTGTACTTGGACGGATAGAGAAAGTAAGTGTACTGCATCCTATTACGGTGAACTATCATGATCAGGAGTTGTTAGTGGTTCCTATGGATGCCAACTTGATTGTGAAGGTGCTCTATAATATGCTAGATAACGCCATCAAGTATACACCTGTAGGAGAGCTTATTACGATTGATGTGTCTACGGAAGCTGGGAGAGCTTGTATTGCAGTTAGTGATCATGGCCCAGGTATTTTGGAGGAAGATTTACCCCACTTGTTTAAGCGATTCTACAGAGGCAAGAACAGAGTGCAAGGGGTTACTCAAAGTCGTAATGGCATAGGGATTGGGCTTGCAATCTGTGAGGGGATTATAGAGGCCCATGAGGGGAAGATTATCGCTTCAAATAACCCAAAGGGCGGTGCAACATTTAAAATCACATTACCAATGGATAAGGAGTCAGACTATGGAGAATAAACCAACAGTGTTAATTGTTGAGGACGATAAACCGATTCGCAATTTTATTACGGTATCATTAGACTTAGAAAACTATCATTGTATTGAGGCAACTAGTGGGAAAGAGGCCATTACACTCATTGCTTCTCACAGACCAGACGTGATTGTTTTGGATTTGGGACTCCCAGATATGGATGGGATAGAAGTGATTCGAAAAGTGAGAGAATGGTGTAAGAGCAAGATTATAGTGGTGTCTGCTAGAGGGCAAGAGCGTGACAAAATCGGGGCATTAGATGCAGGCGCAGATGATTATCTCACCAAACCTTTCGGGATGGGGGAGCTCCTAGCTAGAATACGTGTTGCACTGAGACAAGGTAGCCAGAGTGGACAGGAAGCGGCGCAGAATGGTGTGTTTGAAGTGCGGGGGCTAACGATTGATTTTATTAAAAGGCGTGTGTTTGTGTCGGGACAGGAAATTCACCTGACACCTAATGAGTATCATATCCTCAAATTACTTGCACAGCACCCAGGTAAGGTGCTCACGCATCATTTTATTTTGAAAGAAGTATGGGGAAGCTATACGGAGAGTGATACCAAATCACTAAGAGTCTTTATGGCCAATATTAGGCGTAAGATAGAGCAGGATTCAACAAAACCCCAGTACATAGTCACAGAGGTAGGTGTAGGCTACCGTTTATTAGATGAATAAAAGTCATGAAGAGTTAGGGGTATCCTAGCTCTTTTTCTTTACACAAAATTTATACTAATATATAAAACATTAATCCTGTATTAATTTGATTTGGGATATAGTGAAGATATAAGAAAGATGAAATGATAGATGGGGATGGGAGTATGAGGGATAAATGCACATTTGAAAAATATTTGAACCAAGCGGTTGAGGCAATCAATCAACAGCAGTTTGACCGTGCTAGGGAGATGGTGATGCAGGCAATGATTCTAGATAGTGGGGCACCACAGCCTCATAATTTATTAGGTATTTTGGCTGAATATGAGTCTGATAGACAACTTGCAGCACGGCATTATAGGGCGGCGATGGCATTAGAACCCACTTATTTACCAGCCCAAAATAATCTGGCACGTGTGACCAGTTCCAATGGTTTTATTACCAAGCCAAGAGACTTTGGGGAGCAGGCTGTTGCATTTGAAAGCGCTTACGAGGTGGAATTTGATAGTCAAAATATTGGGCATATCAAAAAGAAAAAACGTTAATAGGGGGAATCAACCATGTTTGTTGTGATATTAGGGTGTGGAAGAATAGGAAGTGCATTAGCACTTGAATTATCAAGGGAAGGCCATAATGTGAGTGTGATTGACACAGACGAAGAGAGGCTGAGCAGGTTAGGGAGTACTTTTAATGGTATGACTATTCAGGGGGTAGGGATTGACGAAGATGTCTTAAGGCGTGCAGGGCTGCAAGAAGCAGATGTTTTTATTGCAGTGACTCAGCAAGAAAATACCAATCTGATGGCAGCTCAGATTGCTAAGAAGTTATTTGGCATAGAGACCGTTATTGCACGAAATGATCAGCCTTTGTTGGATGATTTTTATCAAAAGCTAGGATTAGAGACCATCTATCCGACTTATGAAATCGTTCATATGATTAAAAATAAGATGCTTCATACAGTTTAGAAAGGGATTGTCATTATGAAAATTATTATTGCGGGGATTGGCAAGGTGGGGTATCACCTCACTAAAATTTTGATAGAAGCAGGGCATACGGTAAGTGTCATCGAAAAAGACAAACAACTTTGTTATAAAATGGCTCAGGAAATAGATAGTATTATTATTTTTGGTGATGCGACTAATCCACAGAGTTTAGAAGAGGCGGGGGCAGAGTATGCTGATGTGCTTGTAGCAACAACGGGCAAGGATGAAGAAAACCTCTTGATTTGTCAAATGGTCCAAATGACTTTTAAAATTCCAAAGACCATTGCGCGGATTAATAATCCTAAAAATGAAAAAGTGTTTAAGGCACTAGGGGTTAAGTATACTGTGAGCAGTACCAATATTATTGCCAATATCATAGAGGAAGAAGTAATTGTCAAAGGGCTTAGAACGCTCATGACAATCGACAAAGAGGGCATTAGCCTTGTGGAGTATATTATCGGCAATAAGTCTAAGGTGCATGGGGTCAAAATCAAAGAACTTGACTTACCTACAGAAAGCAATATTGCCTACATCTTAAGAGGAGAAGTGGGGATTGTGCCAGGGGGAGAAGTCATCCTTCAAAGAGGAGACCATGTGATTGCAGTGGCTTCTCATCATGATAAAGCGCTGTTAGATAAGATACTTGTATAGGAGGGGCGATTTTATGAAAAAAATAAAATACGAAAATAAAAACTTACTTTTAGGTGTGGCAACAGAAATCTTATTTACACTTGTTGTGATGGGTATAGCAGCAGGGGTACTGATTATGGCTATGGGGTGAGGGTATGAGAACAACAAGGGATCAAATCAAGATGATGGCCTACTATTTGGGAAAAATCATTCTAGGGACAGGGGTATTATTGATTATTCCTATTATAACGGCATTAGTCACGAGAGAATGGGAGCCATTACTAGAGTTTGTCATTAGTTTTAATCTCTTTATGCTTATTGGAGGCGGCCTAGAGTGGTTAGGCAGGGGATTTAAAGGGCAAGTAAAATGGATGCATGGGATGCTAATAGCCTCCTCGGCATGGCTGATTTTGATGGGATTATCAGCTATACCGTATTATATGAGTGGTCACTACTTATCCTATCTGGATGCCATGTTTGATGTCATGAGTGGGTTTACAACCACAGGACTTGGTCTGATTCAGGATCTTGATCATGTGTCCCATACCCTTAATATGTGGCGACACTTAATCACTTTTGTAGGAGGCCAAGGTATGGTCGTTCTTGCCTTAAGCTTCTTGATTACAAAAGGAGAAGGTGTGGTGTGTATGTATGTTGGGGAGGCAAAGGACGAGAAGCTTTTGCCAAACGTAGCAGATACCACCAAGGCTATTTGGGAGATTTCATTAGTGTATCTTGCAATAGGGACACTGGCTTTGACTATTGCAGGAAAAGTCATAGGGATGTCAAGCGGGCGTAGTTTTTTACATGGGCTATGGATTTTTATGGGGGCATGGAGTACAGGAGGTTTTGCACCACAGTCTCAAAATATACTGTACTATCATAGTGGCCTCTATGAGTGTGTCACCATTGTGTTCTTGATTATTGGGTCCTTTAACTTTGCACTGCATCATGCAATCTGGAAAGGTAATCGTAAGGAGATCTATAAAAACATTGAGATGGTTTCTTTTATGGTCACACTCACACTGACAACAAGTATTGCATCTTATTATATTAGTAAGATGGGGCTATACAGTGATGGGATTGCCATGTTTAGAAAAGTGTTTTATCAAATGGTATCAGCCCATACCACCACAGGTTTTATGAATGTATACGCTCAGGAGTTTCTCAAAGAATGGGGAACAATGGGGATTTTGATGATTAGTACGGCAATGCTTATCGGTGGAAGTGCTACCTCTACAGCAGGAGGGATCAAAGGGATTCGTATGGGGATATTAGTCAAAGCACTTGGCCAAAACATCAAAAAATTGGTGTCACCGGCTAACCGTATCAGTGTCTCTAAATACCATTTTGGGAAACAAAATGTCTTAACAGATGAGATGATTAAAAACACGCTCCTCATTATCACTTTGTATCTTCTGACTTTTGGTGTGGGTGTGGTAGCGACAGTTATGGGGGGCTATAGTCTTGAAGCAGCTATTTTTGAATCAGCATCTGTAACAGGAAATGTTGGTCTAACGATAGGGGTGACAAGTCCAGCCATGCCAGCAGCGCTTAAAGTGGTTTATATTCTGATGATGTGGGCAGCAAGATTGGAGTTTATCTCAGCATTTGCGTTGATTTGGAAGTTTGCGAGTGAGGTGAAAGGTGTATGTGGCAAAGTCGTCAAAAAAAGAATTTAATAGGGGTGTTAATTGTCCTATTGGTGTGTATGTTCAGTATTCCTTGTTTTGGGGATACAGTTAAAATAGGAGATTTGATTGCAAAACCAGAGGCTTTTGATGGTAAGACTGTACAGGTAGAAGGTGAAGTGATTGGAGATGTGATGATACGCGCAGACAACGCATGGGTGAACATCAGTGATACCAGTGGTGTCATGGGCATATGGCTTACCAAAGAAGATGCTAAGCGTATTCACGTAACCGGTGATTATAAGCATGTAGGAGATGTCATAGCAGTGGAGGGTGTTTTTCACCAATCTTTTACTGCGCAGAACGGTGATACAGCCACCCAGGCAACGAAGATGATGATTATCCAAGAGGGAAGCATGGTGGTTCGGTCCATATCAGATGAAAAAGCTTTTTGGGCTATAGGGCTTACAATATTAGTAGTCGCACTGAACTGGGGAAGGCTCATGCTTTGGATGAAGCAAAAACTCAAGTGGAAAAGCAAG
>JBOFEH010000184.1:0-18916 GCA_051647765.1 Cellulosilyticaceae bacterium
TTGTTATCGTAACCAAAACATTGCTGATACTTGTATCATGGAAGACCCCAGCAACGGCATCCTAAGTTTTCAAATGCTTAGAACGCCTCAGTCTGGTACTGCTTCTGTTCATAAAACCTCTGGCAAATGGGACTATACCCCTTCACCTGATTATGTTGGTGAAGACTCGTTTATTTTACGTTGTACTTCTTCCATCAGCAATCTCTACACCGATATACACATTGTAGTCTCGACATTATTAATAGATCTTTGTGTTCATCTAGAAGCCAGTAGCAAAGAAGTGACCTCCGACGATATACTCACCTACTCTCTCACAGTCAAAAATACCGGCTCTGTTACACTAACCCATATACTGATGAGTAACTTGCTTCCTTTTGGTTGTTACTTCATTCCAGCTTCTGTGATTACCAATGGCCTTCATACACCTACAACGGATATTGGTATTACGGTCCCTATGGATAGTCTACAACCTGGTGAAGAGACCACCCTCAGTTTTCAGTGTACTGCAAGTACTACATTGACTCAAATTGATGCCAAATGTAGTGCCTCTTACACTTATGAAACCTCCAACGCTAGTGACCGTCACACCTATGACAAATCCAGTGAAACCGTTATCACTACTGTGCATAATCCTTCTCTCACCGTAGATTTTGACGGGGACCACACCAATGTACTAGTAGGTGATGTGATTACCTTCACCATCAAACTTACTAATACAGGTACATTATCACTCAAAAATATACGGCTTTATCCACGCTTGACGTCACTCCTTATCTATCAAAATGATTTACATGTTAACGAACAACCTGTCTACACCAGTTTTATCTCTGGCTATTCCTTAGATTTATTGGCTCCTCATACAGAAGTTATCCTCTGTTTTACTGCCAAAACTGCTGATGTATCCACAACAACCACACTTGAGTCACTCCTTAAAGTGGATTATGATTACCAACTCGGGCAAATCACCCAGTCTCGCTCTATAAAATCACCCAATCACCTGCTCAAAGTACATTTACCTAAGCTAGAGATTACCAAAACACCTAACAAATCTAGTGTTTCTCTGGGTGAGCTCTTTACCTATACTTTTACCATTAGCAATCATAGTGACCTCTCCGCTACCCAAGTCATACTTCAAGACACGCTCCCTGCTATTTTTGAGATTTTAGAAATCAACTGCGAGGAGCAATTACTCACCAATACCCTTGCCTCTGGCATCGCTCTTGGCAAATTACTCCCCCATAGTTCAAAAGTGGTAGTCGTTCAGCTCAAGGCACTAGGTCGCCTTACCCCTTCAGTATCCGAACCCCCTGCACCTCTAGGTGTCTTTACCCTTAGTCTTCCCGGTACTACTATAGGTAGAGATCTCCCTGTAGAGATTACCAGTACTGGTGATGTATTTGTCACAGATGCTGGCCTTCATATACGCTGCCACCTCTCAACAAATCAAGCCACTATCGGCGAAGTCATTGTCTATACATTGACCCTTACCAATACAGGGACTGTCACACTCAACGAAGTACTTCTTCAAGACTTATTAACACCTGAACTTAAGTTTGTTCCTCATTCTGTTGTGATTGATAGTCAGCCACAAATAGATGCCTCTATTATCAGTGGGATCACGCTCAAAGATTTAGGCCTAAATGTCTCCACTACCATCACTTTTGAAGTCAGTGTGATTGCCAAAGTGTCTAAGATTTTAGAGTGTGCATTGTCTGCTTATTATACCTATGGGTTTAATAGCACAAAACCTATGAAAACAGGTCATACTACAAGTAATACATGTTCATTAACACTACACTATGTGGCTATTGAAATGAGTGGTAGTATTGCCCAGTCGATTGCCTTTTTGAATGATGAAATTGCCTATACTCTACGTATCCAAAATATAGGGGATACTCCCGTATTTAACCTTATCTTACGTAACGAGTCTGCCTCTTATGAACTAGTGGATAGCAGCTTTAAGCTCAATGACAAACTCATTAACAGCGTAGACCTAACTACTGGTATTAATTTGGGCTTACTCTCTCCTGGTAATACACTAGTCATTACTTATGCCCAAAAAATATCTGAGCATTATTACCCTCTTGATAATCTTTCTAGTACACTGATAACCCAGTTTTCATATACGTCACACGATCATACCATCAAATATGGTAAATCCAATACCTTACCACTTGCTATTCCACTTGCATTATCTACTTTTAAGCAGTTTGACCTTTCAAGTTATTTTGAAATATCCGACCAAAAACCCGACTTAGAAAGTATCAACTTAATCTCTGGTAATATCCATCTCATTAAGCACTATATCATCAAGACCCCTGTAGCTACTTCTATAGACGAACAAAAACTTACCAGTCATAATCTTGTTTTTCATGGTATTCTTGAGCTCACCGCAGAATATGTATCTAATGAAGCCACTCATTCTATTTATTCTAGTTATCATACTTTACCATTTAGTACCTTTATTGTTTTACCTGAAGACTTCCCCATACATTCCCACGTTCACATCAATGCCGCACTACAAAACGTGTCTTTCAAACTCATTAATAACCGTGCGTTTTTTGCAAGTGCTTCTATCCTTGCAGTTGCTTATATTAAATAAATCGATTTTAGGAGGATTAAAATATGCCATATAACAAACCTCAAAATAATAGACCCACTCCAAAACCAAAAAACTGCCAAACCATCACACTTGGAAACAGTGTCGAAATCAATATTGACCCTAGCTCCTGTGCTTCAGAAATCCGAGCAGATGTGACAGTATCTCAATTTACCTCTGTGCGATTATGGGGGCAAATCGTCAACTGTAACAATGAACCTGTTGCCAATGCACAAGTGAAACTGGTTAAAATCACGTGTAAAGGTGAGGTCAAAGACTATATTGGTATTGCACATACCACAAGCAACTGCCAAGGATTTTATCAGTTTGATATTTGCTCTGACGAGGTCGCTTGGTACAAAGTTTTGGTGGGTAAATCTACCACCGGCAAAGAAATTATTGTATCTAATCACGCTAAACCCAACTTTAGTAATGAGACACTTGGCTATGAAACACCTATGCCTTATGGCCCAAACAGTGGTTATAGCCAGTCTTACGATACTGAGTACAACTACGATTGTGACGACCTTTGCGACTGTGATACTGAGTGCTAAAACATTAAAACACAAAGAGGAGATGCCAACTTTGGCATCTCCTCTTTGTGTTTTAGCGCCTATAAGTATAAGTATTATTCCCGTAAAATTTCCCTGATGCATGATGCATGATGCTCATATATGGATAAGTTTCTTGGCTATAATCATAAACATTCATTTGGTGTGGTCGTATGCCTACATCCCCCTCCATACCGCTTTTTGGTTGTTGCTCTCGTATGATTGGTGGCATCTCTTCTCCTACATCTTCTATACAATCGTCTACTACATCTTCTGTCTGTACCTGCACACTAATAGGTGCCTCACACTCTACTATAATATTATAATAGACTTCTTGGGTGCCATAAGTATCTAAGCGGTAACAACCATAATCATCTGTAAGTGTCTGGTCCACTACCTTAAAATACTCTCCGCTCTCGCTTTGACAATTACAAATCAGTTTTACCAATTGTCCTCCTAGCGGTTGCCCCTGACAATCCTTAAGGCTTCCCCAAATCGTTGTCCCAAGTACCCGCTCAACTTGCAAATCTTTACGTAGCTCCCCACCACATGCTAGCTGCTTGATATCTTGTGAACTACCTATAATTTCTTCATATTGAGTGAGCTGCCTTACCTGATTGCAAAACCCCGTATACTTCATCTTCTCCCTCCTATAGCCCATTCTCTATTTCCACTATATTCCAGAAGGAGCCCTTTGGTGCTTTATTCCTCTTATAATCTATAACTTACATATGCTTTTAACTCTTTGAACCCATGTTCCTTATAACCAAAACACCTCACAAGGTAGCCTATTGCTATTTGTGATTCACTATATAGTATAGGGTATGCACACTGCACAGTATACTGCTCCAAATGTTCCTCATCTACCGCATACGCCTTAATAATGTTCCCAATCTTTAATATGTCACCCTGTTCACTGCCACTTACAACAGTGGCTTCTAAAATCAGTTTTTCCTCATTGCCCTGTAGGATTTCTACCCTGCCATGCTCTTTCCTCGTCACCGTATAAGATGTAGGTCTCAAGTCTCCTAGACTCAAAATCTCTTTTAACACTCCTTCTTGGCAAGTATAGATCCACCCTCGCAGATGCCCCTTAGTATCATGTACTTGAAGGAATATATCTTCTCTCCCATTTCGCGTAAAATCTCCCAAAAATAATTTGTAATCATTTATATCTCCCTCAAAAGGAGTCACTACACGCAATTTACTTTGCCCCCCCGTTGTATAACTCAGTTTGAAGCTCTCAATTCGCGTCCTGTCATTTTCACAAGATCTCTTACCCAAGAGAGTAATCATCTCCTCATCTCGCTCCCCTATATATCCTATTATAGTCATTAGGGGTTCGATTGCTTCACTCTCCCACTGCTCCTCCTCTGTATTGAGGGTGATTGGCACTACCACATCCTCTTCCAAGCACTTACGCTTGGCCTCTTGCAAATAATCTTGATACACCTGCTCCTTAGGATAACTCTTGCACAGGTGGGTATAGTATTGTCTCATGGTCTTGAAATATACCCGTTCATAGGCATTAGTCTCTACTAACTGATGGTCCTCATAAATATAAATATTTACATCATAGGCTTCTTCAAAAGAATGGGTCCATATAATGATTTCATCAATACCGTCTTTAGGCTCTAAGTCTTCACAATATAATTTATCAAAAGCTACGCCTTCTTTCAGCATATACCCCAGTTGTCCATTCTTCCATCCCAACAAATACATCCTAGACTGCTGCTCTCCTTTTGCTTTACCCCCTAATAAGATATATTTTTCACTTGTTTTTGTTAAGGTCACAAGTTCGAATACAGATACCTCTACCACACTGATTTTACTATTCCAAATCCTCTCTAAGTATCTGCCATAATTCTCGAGTATGGCAATATAATTCGACCCTTCACTTTTATAAATGAGGATGATTTCAGCGTTGCCATCTTGGTTGATATCCCCCTCTAATAAACTGGGTGAATCATAATACTGCTTGATTTGCAAAAGTTTCGCTCCTGGTGGCAAATAGTGCAACACCATCTGACTTAAATATTTGATACTCTGCACGCCTACTCCTCCTCACCACTTAGACTCTTAGACATCTCTTGTATCGCCAAAACCTTGTAACAATTTGCTTCGCATACGCTTACTTTAAAAGTATACGCGCCCTTATCATCTGTATAGCCTTGCTCTACCGGTATATAATAAAATCGCCTCTTCCGCTTAACCTTCTTGAGAAGTTGTACCCTAACGTGGGTTAATCTATTATTTTTTTCATCACTTACAACACCATGAATCATAACGCTATTTGCTCTACTCTCCATCAGCGTTACCCTTCCTTTCTTTATAAAGGCACTCCTATCCTATATATATTAACAACTAGAGAGGGCTATTCATAAGAATCCCTCATTAAACGCAAAAGAGCAGTACCTACTAAGGTCACTGCTCCTCATCTTGCTTTAAAAGTCCAAAGGTTTTTAAAACCTCTTGTTTTTCTTCCCCTGCCCCTATGGGTCTATGGCACAAGTACCCATTGAACCGATTGAGAATATTTTGCTTATGCACTAAGACCATAAACTGATGCCCTTGTAAAATTTCGTGGTTAAGCTTAATCATGCCCATATGCCCATTCACAGGTCCAAAAGACTTGCCTTTGCGGTACTCATCCTGTTTGTAAATTAAGGTATAAAACGGCGGAGACTCTTGATAAAACTCACATAATCCTCCCCCTATTACATCATACACATAGCCCCACTGTGGGATAATCACATCTGCATCCTCACGAGGTTCTATCTGCCACAGTTTACTTACAAAGTCAGGATGAATCATATTATCTGAATCGATACGCATATGATAGAGTCTATCATAACCGATACATGCCTTACACGTCTCAGCATAGAGATTGGTGATAAATCTAATATTACTAGGGAGCGGCTCATACCTTCCTAGTGCTTCTCTAATCAGTTCTTCTGTTTGAGGGTCGTAGGCAATAAGAGCCTCAAAGTCCTGATTGGTCTGCTTACGAAATGACTGACAGGTATAGTTCATAAACAAACTCATACGATAGTCTATCCACTCCTTGGTCAGCCTTGCTTCCTTATAAGGATTGTTTGCCCAGCCTGGGTCCACATTAAAAAACGCCCATATGACTATTTTTCGTGTCATTTCCTCACCTCACATTTCTATACCAAATAAACTGAGTATGCCATTCTTCTCAGAGGTATCTGTTATTCTTCTTGTCATGACATTCCCAAAGGTATCAAACTTATTTGCCACATTCTGACCATGCACCAAAATAAGGAACGTGTCACCTTTTGCCATCACATGCTTAAGCTCTAGATACAAATCCCAGTTGTTCTTAACAAATTTGTACCGCTGCCCCTTCTCATAATCTTCTACTTGATAAATAAGTACAGAAAAAGGTGATGTGCGATACACATAGGTCCCTACTCTATGTGTAGAGGGTTCATAAATATAGCCTTGTGGATTGACCACTGCCTGCAAGCTCCCATCATCAGCTATATCATGTAGTTCTTGAATATAATTCACATTAATCATATTATCTGAGTCAAAAAACAATAGATAAAGTCTGTCATAACCTTTTATTTGATCCAAAATCTCTCGTTGGTAATTTGCAGTAAAAATAATGTTATCGCTTAACTTAGGGTACCTTGTAAGGGACTCCTCAATCAAATCTTTACTGAGAGGGTCATAGTGTAGTAATACCACGAAGTCTTGATTGGTCTGCATACTCAAGCTTTTGTAAGTGTAGTTCATAAACAAGTCAATGCGATAATCAATCCATGGTTTGGTAAGTCTTTCTTCATTGACCGCAAGGTTTGCCCATCTAGCGATATTAAACAAAATATCGATAATAATCTTCTTTTTTGGCTGTGCCTCCATCGTATCCCCCTACCTCCTACTTCTTAGTTTCGGTAATCCCAAAACTACTGAGTATACCTAGCCGTTCTGCTTCATCTGCTATGACTCTACCAATATGCGCTCTGTGACTTCCCCACGGCGTTGTTTTTTCAAGCTCATAAGAGAAAGCTACATTACTATCATGGCTATGGTTAATATAGGCACGCCATGTAATCTTTTCATGTCTTAATCCCACTGCTCCTGTAAATCCCTCATATTTTCTCCTAAGTCCTGCTAGATATTCTTCCGTATTATACGTCCAGCAATTAAAGAAACTTGAGAAATTAAAGTACTCCGCCAACTCCCCTGTCTCAGAAGAATAGATATAGCCATCTTGACATATCAAAATTACCGTCTCTGGTCTATGCTGATAAGCACTCATTTTGGCTACAAACCCTCTATGATACAAATCATCACTACCAAGCTCTATCTCATAAAAATACTTGCTCCCTCTCATATACTCACACACTCTTGATTCATACTCCTCTGCAGGAATAAAAGCTATATTTGAAGGGAGTTTAGGGTAAGTTGCCAAATGTTTAAGTATAAACCCTTCAGACCTCCTATCATATAATACATAGGCTTTAAACTCCTGTGAGGTTTGACATCTCAAACTAGGGAGTGTATAGGTCATAAATAGCTTCATGCGCTTTTCAATCCAAACTTCGGTCAATGCTATTTTTTGTTTACCTAGTGGGTCTAGATTGTTAAAAGGAATGGTAAATACAATACATTTTTCTCTGTTCATAGGGTTACTAATCCTCTCTTTACCTTCTATATTATTTAAATATAAAAGCTATCTAATATTTGGCGCTTTTGAATGGGGTCTTCTACAATAGACTGATAGATATACGGTGCAAATCTATTAGAAACATTTTGCTCATGAACTATCACCATGAAATTATCCCCCTCCATTAACTCATGCCTCAGCTTGATGACACCCATATGCCCATTCTCTGTAGGATAAGTTGGATGTTGGTAATAGTCCTCGCCCTTGATAAGAAAAGCAAAAAATGAGGGTGACTCATGATAAAATTTACCCATGGCACCTGTATTGATATCATACACATAGCCATGTTGGGCAATAATAACTTGCGTCTGCGGCTCTGGCTCCCATGCCTGTAACTTTTCAATATAATTTGGATGAAACATATTGTCAGAGTCAATGCGTACACTATAGATCATGTCATACTCATGAGCATATTGACGTACTTCTCTATAAATATCTGGCACAAACTTAATATTGTCTGGTAGCGGTGGATATTGGGATAGAATATCCTTAATAATAGGTTCAGTCACAGGATCATACGCTAGTAAGGCTGTAAAATCTTGATTTGTCTGATGCCTCAAACTATTACAAGTATACTTCATAAAAATATCTAGTCTGTATGCAATCCATTCTCTCGTTAAACGTGCTTCTTGGTACGGGTTTCTAGGCCAAGGAGGATTGATATTAAACAACATCCCAATCACAATTTTTTTGTTCATAAGCCACCTCTATCTTACTTAGAAATAAATTCACCATCTTCTAACATTTTTTGAATCTGATCCCTATTCATCAGCTCATCTTTAGAGGAATATCTTACAAATTTCACCTTGTCTAAAGTTTCAAAATCACCGTAGTAATCTTTGATTGATTGGATATCTAAAGTTGGTGCAATCAAATAATAGGTATCATTATAACTATACGTATGTGGCGCTTCATACTCTGATACCAAAACTTCATCTAGTTTTTCCCCGGGTCTCATCCCTATATCTCTAATGGTTGTCTCATCATCTCCATAGGCTTCTATGAGCACTTCGGCAAGATCTGTAATCTTGCAAGCTGGCATTCTCATGACAAAGATTTCACCCCCTACACTCTTTTGGGCTGCCTCAAACAAGAGTCCTATGGCTTCTTGGAGTGTCATAAAATAACGGGTCATGTCTACATCTGTAAGGGTCACCTCGTTATATCTTTGAATCTGACTAATAAATAACGGTACCACACTACCATTAGTCCCTAGCACATTCCCTGCTCTAATGCATACAAACTTTGTATCCGAATCCAGTTGATTAGCCTGTATAATCAATCTCTCCCCTACCGCTTTTGTCATCCCATATAAATTCAGTGCATCTACTGCCTTATCTGTAGACACATCTATCACCTTAATCACCTTGTTTTTGATACTGGCATCAATCAGGTTTTTGGTTCCTATTATATTGGTTTTGATGGCTTCATTGGGTAGGTTTTCACATATAGGTACATGCTTAAGTGCCGCAAGATGGAACACATAGTCTACACCTTTTGTTGCCCTTAAAACAGCTTCATAATCTCTGATATCGCCTATGACAAATTTGAGTCTATTGTCATTAAAACGCCTTTGCATTTGTACCTGGCTAAGCTCTCCTCTGGAGAAAATAACAATTTGCTTGGGTTCTTTGGTCAATAACTGGGTCACTAGTTCATTCCCCCATGAGCCAGTTCCTCCTGTCACTAAGATTACTTTATCTCTATACATAGCCGCTCCCCCATTTATATTATAATTTATCAGTTTATGTCTAACTTTGACACATATTCTATCTTATGATTCACGTATTAAAGGTGTACCTTTATCCATTATATTTCATATATTATATTAGATTTCATATGATATTTTTAGGAGGTAAATTGTGAAGACTATTCTTATTACAGGCTCAAATGGCTTTATTGGCAAAAACCTTAGGCTAAAGCTCTCCTTATGCAAAGACTATGTACTGAGATATTTTGATATAGATCATACCCCTGATGATTTATCCTGCTATGTGGCTGAAGCAGACTTTATTTTTCACTTAGCGGGCGTCAACAAACCCCAGAGTCCTGATGAATTCCATACAGGTAATGTAGACCTCACCCAAACTTTACTTGACTTAATGAGGCAACACCAAAAATCTATCCCTCTAGTTGTCACCTCGTCTATTCAAGCTGGCAATGCCTCACCCTACGGCAAGAGCAAAAAACAAATGGAGGAGTTGCTAGAGACCTTTAGCCAGACCGCCAACTGTCCTGTTCTGATTTACAGGGTACCTAATGTCTTTGGCAAATGGTGTCGTCCTAATTATAATTCAGCAGTGGCAACCTTCTGCTACAATATCGCACACGACTTACCTATTACCGTTTCTGACCCCAATGCTTTGGTCACACTCATTTACATTGATGATTTGATTGCGCACTTTGAGGGACTTTTGACCAAAGATGTGAGTGCTTTCCCTCTATTTCCAAGCTTATCACCCACTCATACGCTCTCACTCGCCAAGCTCACCCAAAAAATCTACGACTTTGCTATTGCCCGCAAAACACTCCTTATGCCTGATCTCACACATCCTTTTGACCAAGCACTCTACGCCACCTATATCTCTTATTTAGAACCTAGTAACCTCTCCTATCACCCCACAGTCAATAGCGACCAACGAGGCTGGTTAGGTGAACTCATCAAATCTGAGGGGCTAGGACAATTTTTTGTCTCTACCACAAAACCTGGTATCACTAGAGGCAATCACTACCATCATACTAAGACCGAGAAATTCATCGTCATCCAAGGTGATGCCTTGATTAGACTGAGGCAAATAGGCTCAGATGAAGTCATTAGTTATGCTGTGGGTGGTAATCAGCTTACTATTGTAGATATCCCTGTAGGCTATACCCACTCTATTACAAATATAGGCTCTACCGAGCTCATTACCCTATTTTGGTCTAATCAAATCTTTGCACCAGAAAACCCAGATACTTTTTTTGAGGAGGTTATATTATGTCAAAACTAAAAGTGATGACCATCGTCGGCACGCGCCCAGAAATCATTCGTCTGAGCGAAGTCATCAAGTGCCTTGACCAATGCTTTAATCATATACTCGTCCATACAGGACAAAACTGGGACTACACACTCAACCAAATTTTTTTCAAAGACCTAGACCTTCGCCAACCTGACTATTACCTAGATAGTGTAGGCAGTCATCTGGGCGAAACCATCGGTAATATTATCTCAAAGTCCTATGTATTACTCGCTTCTGAAAAACCTGATGCACTACTGGTGCTGGGTGACACCAACTCGGCTCTATGTGCTCTCTCTGCCAAACGCCTCAAAATACCTATTTTTCACATGGAAGCTGGTAATAGATGCTTTGATCAAAACGTCCCAGAAGAAATCAACCGCAAACTCGTAGACCATGTGGCTGATGTGAATCTCCCTTATACGGAGCACTCTCGTCGCTACCTCCTATCAGAAGGCATCGCCAAACAATTTATCTTTGTCACAGGCTCTCCCATTCCCGAAGTACTCGCTAAGCACCAAGACAAAATTAACCAAAGTGATATCTTAACCACACTCAAATTAGAACCCCAAAAATACATCCTTGTATCCGCTCATAGAGAAGAAAACATCGACCACGAAGACCACTTCTTCTCACTGATGACCGCCATCAATGATATGGCTACGCTCTACCAATTACCTATTATTTATTCCACACACCCACGTAGCCAAAAATATATCTCCCAAAGACACTTTGTCTTTAATCCACTGGTTCAAAACATTAAACCTCTAGGCTTTGTAGACTACAACAAACTCCAACAAGAAGCCTTCTGCGTGCTCTCAGACAGCGGCACACTCTCCGAGGAGTCCAGTATCCTCGGCTTCCCAGGTGTTCTCATCCGCACCTCAACCGAACGCCCCGAAGTCCTAGACAAAGGTAGTATTGTCCTCGGAGGTATCACCAGCGAGTCTATCGCGCAAGCCATCCAGCTTGTCAAAACACTCCCCCTAAGCAATGTCCCCTTTGTTAGACCCCCTGACTATACCGATACCAACGTCTCTATCAAAGTCGCCAAAATCATCCAAAGCTACACTCCGATTATCAACACCACCGTCTGGCACAAATAATCCAAAAGCAGCATCATTGCACATAGCATGATGCTGCTTTTGAATTTTTAATTTGACTGCTTACTTATCAAACTATAAAAAAATGTATTATCATGATATAATCCTATCATAATAGACAATACTTAGACTAGAATAAATGACCCCGGAGAAATTGTTATGCTAAAAAAAGATATGAATAATATACACGACCGTAGTTACAAAACTCTTTTTTCAAATAAAGAGATTTTCATTAATTTGTTACATGATTTCACCGATGTAAAATGGAAAAATGATATAGTGTCAGAGAACTTAATCTTAGTGGATAAATCCTATGTTTTATCTGATTACGAAGAGCTAGAGGCAGATATTGTCTATCGTGGTAAGATAGGGACTCAAGAAGTTTACTTCTATGTTTTACTAGAGTTTCAATCATCTATCGATTATAGTATGCCTATAAGACTTTTATTCTACATGCTAGAAATATGGAGAGACATTATTAAAAATTTCAAAGCGGAAGAAATAAAGAAAAAAGATTTTAAGTTACCAGCCATTGTTCCTATTGTGACCTATAATGGCGCTGATACTTGGCATGTCCCAACTGAGTTCAACGATAAAGTAAATGGATCTGAACTATTTGGTAGTAACTTGCTAAACTTTGAATATATTTTGTTAGATGTTAATCGATTTAGAAAAGAAGAGCTTATCCATAAGCAAAGCATCTCATCAGCTATCTTTTTGCTTGATCAAAAAATAGAAGTTAGAGAATATTTAGACCGTATCGCGACAATATCGCAAGCATTTAATCGTTTAACTTCTAAGGAAAAATTAGAGTTGAAAAATTGGATTAGAGGAACCATCCAGACTGAAATAGCACAGGAAGCTATGGAGATATTAGAATCTAATGAAACGGAGGTACAGACTTTGGTTGCTAATATTGCAGTAACAATAGAAGAAATGAAGACAAAAGCGATCCAAGAAGGAAAAGAAGTGGGCATTAAAGAAGGTATTAAAGAAGGTATTAAAGAAGGTATTAAAGAAGGTATTTATCAAGTAGCCAAATCGTTACTTGACGTGCTAGATGATACTACAATCTCTGTAAAAACAGGCCTAAGCTTAGAAGAAGTACAATCCTTAAGAAAAGAAAATTAAAAAACAAGTAGCCATATAGGTCCTCCTATATGGCTACTTGTTTTTAGTTAATTTGAATGGGAGGAACCGTCCAAAATTCCTCCTCCCCATTGAGTGTTCTGATATAATACATCACCGTATAAACACCTGGTTCTTTGAACTCATACGTGAGTGTACTATTATGGCGAATCATTTTATAATAACTTCCGTTCCTATATATATACCACTTGACCGATACTTTCCAAAAATACTCATAAACAATTTCAAATCGGTAGTTAGCAGGTCCCATCTGCTCTACACGACACGAATCGATACGCAGTTCCTTATGGAATATTTCATGGGTTACATTCTGATAATAGCCATCTGCATATTTAATCTGCGCTACTACCTCCCTAATAACTTCTCCCCACTCACTTTTAAGATAGACTTTGACAATATAGTTTTTCTTCTTTTTAAACTGATACTCTAGTACACATTCTTCACTGTACGACTGCTTATATTCTACATTGCCATCTGATTCTTCTAAGATATACCATGCACAGGTAACAGGTATGTCTCCCTCTATCTTTAGACTTAGCTTGATGACATCTATTTCTATCATTTCTGTTTCACAGCCAAGTATTTTAACCCTCATTCGCTCTTTAAGCTCAATCTCATAATATTTATTGTTTTTTTGTCTCAAAGTCAACTTCCCAAAAATAGCTTCATATTGATACTGTTCATAAGCCAAATTATGTCCTGTTTCATCCTCTACTGTAATGAGTGTCAAGAACTGTTGCGATGTCCCTATTCTATCAAATTTAAGGGTATCAATCTGGTCACTACAATTAATGCCTCTTGATATATGCCCATATTTTTTTTGGGGGTCTCCATGATAGACTTCCAACGTGGTTTCTTTTATAAGTTGTATGACTCTCACCCTATAGGGTGTGTGCTTAATCTTGAGTAAGACCTCTGTATCACTCCTACTTATGATCTGCACAGCTTCTGACAAATGAAAGAGCTGACTGTACGTATGCTCCTTATCCGATACAATATCATCATACACTAGTATGCTATCTTGTTTGAGGTAATAAAAATGTCTATCGATTTGTACCCCCTCATACATCTTATTAAAAGCTAAAATATAGTCATACTCTGCCCTAGTGGTTTCATACTTAAGTATCCCCGTCTTGTAAGCATTGGCTACTGTAGGTGAGTAAGTCTTGCCATCTACGATGACTGTATTATGCGCATGTGCTGATATGAAATATTCTCTTAGTGGGTCGCCATATACGTAATTATACCAACCCGGATCTACAAATATATCCACGCCTTTGCTATACAGCATAAAAGAAAGGTCATCTGCATGTTTATGGGTTTTGGACTGATAGCCTGCCTTAAAAGCTACCCATGTTGCCCGCTCAAAATCCTCTTGAGCCCAAGATGAACGATAAAAATAATAGCCTGATTTAGGATATATTTTCGTATTATCAGTTGGTTTGTTCCCCTCTTTGCCATAAGTTGTTGCATATAGAAGCTGGGGATTATCCAGCCTATAGGCCAAATTCTTCTCTTTAATTCCATAAAAGCTACTGGTATCACCTATCTCCCCTAACCTAACATTGGGTTTGATACTGGCAACCAAAAACTCATTATAGGGTCTGATTTGTTCCATAAGCCATGCCCCAAACGGGTCATGATACAGATTCATCAATCTGGCAAGTTGTTCCAATAGCATCAGCACTTCACTTTGATACCCAGGAGAATTTTCAATATGAACATTCTCCTGATTAAAACCGTACTCAAGCTGCATACATAGTCTTTTTTTGGCTCTTTCCAAGTAGCTCGGACTCTCATTGTCATTGAGATAATAGCTACTATCTATCAGTGCACAATCCTGTATGATACCATGATTATGATTAAAGGTATAATAGGCGTCCTCATACAAATAAGCTGCATGTTCTTTAATCAAACTATTCACTTTCATAATAAACTGTGGTCCAATAATCCCCTTGCTTTGTGTTGCTATACTTGCAAAACAAAGGAGATTCTCTACTCTCATAGCCACTGCATGGTCATTCCACAAAAAAGCATTTTGTGGCTTGCTACTTGCATAATCATACCAACTTTTGACCAATTGACCCGCTAGTCTCAAATAATGGTCTTTCAAACTTATTTGATAGGCCTTACACAAAAAAGCTATAGGATTAAGCCCCTGTAAGAAAAGCTGATACGTATTGGGGGCCCTTTGCACCTCTATTCCCCAGTTAATGGTCTCTGCCAAGGTAAATACTGCATATTCCTTATTGGTTTCATGAACAATAAGCTTACCACCTAGTAGCTCATTTGCAATCTCTAAGCATTTTTCCTCTGTAATAAGTGGGAGTTGATCTAGGTAGCTCATTGCCTTCCTCCTCTAATATTAGGCATTACCTCTATTCAAGTGCCTTTCCTAATACATAATATTCAAGACCTGCATTTTCAACTTCTATTTGAGCCAAACTATTTCTTGTATCTAATATTTTATTACCTCTCATAAGCTCTGCTATTTCTTCAAATACTAATGCTTTAAATACACTATGATTCACGCCTAGTATGACTAAATCACTATCTTTACACGCTTCCTCTAGTGTTTGTACTTCATAACGTTCACTCTTAACATAGGGATCAACCAGTGCTACCTCAAATCCAGCTTGCTTCAATAATTGGTAGAGTTCTATAATAGGACTTTCACGTACATCATCAATATCTGGTTTATACGTGATACCAAGCAACACTACCTTGTAAGGTTCTTCTCTTGCAAGTAATAATCGGCCAATCCTATCAAATACGTGATGAGGCATACTGTCATTGGTTTCACGTGCAGTTCTGATGAGTTTGGCAATCTCCCCAAACTGCTCCACAAGAAACCAAGGGTCTACTGCCAAACAGTGTCCACCAACTCCAGGCCCTGGCTCTAAAAAGTTGACTCTAGGGTGCTTATTACACAGCTTAATAACTTCCCACACATTGATTCCTATTGCTTCACATAAGCATGCCAGTTCATTAGCTAATGCAATATTCACATCTCTAAATGTATTCTCCATAATTTTACACATTTCTGCTGTTCTGGTATTGGTGGTATACATTTCACCTTTTACAAATGTTTTGTAAACCTCCTTGATTCTAAGGGCACACGCCTCATTAAGCCCTCCTATAATACGGCTATTTCCCACAAGCTCTTCTAAGATTTTGCCAGGTAATACCCTCTCTGGACAATACCCTACACCTATATCTTCTGGAATACGATACCCACTCTTCTCTAATATGGGTTTTACGATTTCTTCTGTAGCACCTACCCTAGAGGTTGATTCCAAAATCACAAGATTTCCTGGTCTAATATAAGGTGTAATCGCTTCCGCAGCTGCTACCACATAGCTCATGTCTGAATTTTTATTCTCTAAGATGGGTGTTGGCACTGTAATAATAAAAACATCCGCTTGTTGCGGTGTGGCTCTAACTTCTAATTTTTTTGCTGCAACCACTTCGCTTACTAATTCTTCAAGAAAAGGTTCTTCTATAATCACTTTTCCTTGACGTAATGCCTCAACCACTTTTGTATTGGTATCTACACCAATCACATAATCCCCATATTTTGCAAACATTGCTGCTGTGGGTAGTCCAATATATCCAAGTCCAATAATGCATATTTTCTGTGCCATGATACTTCCCCCCTCTTTTTATGCTCTATCATGAATCACTTTATGTGTGTGGGTAATGACTTTATCTTCTACCCCATTATTTTTGATGAGCCTCACAAATACTTGCACACAATACTCACCATTCTCAGTCATCTTAAATCTCCAGGTTGGGTTCTGCGTATAGTAGACCCGCTCCACCACAACCCCATTTCGCTTAAGGTAATAAGCATAGTATTCTTTGGGTAAATTGAGCTCCGTCTGAACCTTTACCACAAGTTCCTCTTGAACCTCCTCCAAAGTAACACCCTTAATCAAAACAAAGTCTTCTACAAAATCTAATATACTTGACTGTGCTGTATGCACCTTATTATTTCCCTGATAAATATCAACACTTATTGTATATGCTGCGTAATGTAGGGGCTTAAAATAATACACCATAGCCTGTAGCATCTGACTCTGCTCTATCATTTTATTGTTTTCATACACTTTAAAGATATACCGATACTGAGTCCCCTCTACTCCTGTCACACTAACCCCCATATGTCTACCAAGCAAAAGGCTCCCTTCCCTTATTTGTATCAAGCCATACACAGCCCCCATTCTCTCACTCCCTTTTAATCCTAAATTCATTAAAGTATTTCAAAATCACCTTCTGAAATATTTGACAAACATTTTCTGTTGAATACATGGCGATATCATACTGTGGCTTACTGCCAACTTGCCTCATGATTTTTTCACTGGCCTCACTCAAACTAAGGGGCGTATACATAATATTTTCGCCATAAGGCTCACATAGTTCCACCAAAGCCCCTACTCTAGGGACAACAAGGGGTACCTTCATACACATTGCCTCAAGTACTGTCATCCCAAAAGATTCATTAACTGTTGTGGAGACGTATACGCCTCCTGATTGATACACCTTTGCATAAATTTCTTGCATCTCATCATACCCAATGGCACTATACCATGTGGTTTTACCCAGCAAATCCAATTCATAAAGTTGCTTCATCAGCCGGTCTACCACCTCTTGCTTCGCTGTAATACCCCCCACCATCATATACTTTGCGTCTTTTAATCGGTATTCATATTCTAACTTTTTGGCAATTTCAACAAAATCATACCATCTCTTATGGTCATCCAATTTACCTACCCATAGTATGAGAGGCCCCTCTTGACCCATCTCATTCTCTACAGGGTAAAACTTCTCTAAATTAACACAGTTTGGCATGACCTCAATAGGCATATGCCCTCCAAATCCATACTCTTCCTCTATCACTTTTTTCATATAGTGTGAGGGCGTTAACATCAGATGAATTTGCTTTTCGTTTTTAAGAAACTTTAATTTTTCTAAGTTCTTAGTGGTGGTATGCACCTCATTAATGACTAGCCCTTTGTAATTGCATCTTGCAAGCCAATTATAAACCTCATTCGTATCAATAATAGAAATCACATCATAGTCCTCGGCTACAACTAATTGTCTAAATTTCTCTGGGTTATTGATAATATAAATATGTTTATAATCTCCAAAGGCCTTTTTACCCCCATACTCTCCTAAAAATACGAAATGGACATCCCAACCCTGTCTTAATCCATCTAAGCGATTGACCAGTTGTGTTGTCACACCACCTAACAAACAGTACTGGTATACAAATAAAATTTTCATGACTTATACCACCCCCTAATCCACTCAACCCGTTTGCCCCATGTATTTTGCTCTAGAAATGCGTTGACAGTCTCCCAATCAAACCACTCCACCATAGACTCTCCTATCTGTTCTACAAACGCTTCAATAGTATTTGCCAGCTTTACTTCTGGGTAGTTTGTGATTTGTGGCATCTCAAAAGAGACAACCTTTAATCCCATGCTGAGGTATTCATAAACTTTGATAGGGTCTACTGCACTGGTTAATAGATTGATTTTAAAAGGAATAATGCCTATCTTCCATTGCTCCGCATAAAATTTCACTTCTTCAAAGTTTTTAGGCCCAAGATAAACCAAGTTAGACGGCATGCTACTCATCTGTGTAGGCATACTATGTCCTATGATTTCAAAGGTATACTGAGGTAACGCTTTTGCTATAAGAACTAATGCCTCCCAATCAAACCAACTGGCTGTCAAATGCCCTACATAGCCTATCTTTCTTCTCTTTTGCATAGAGTGTTGTTGAGTAAACGTTGTATCTAATGCATTAGGCAGTAA
>JBOFEH010000185.1:0-5982 GCA_051647765.1 Cellulosilyticaceae bacterium
CACAGAGCTCTTGGAACATATAACGACCAAGTCTTGTTGCTGTATCTAAGCTTGTTAGAGCAAATGCAGAAAAGGCAAGTGTCACAAAAACACGACCAATCTCAAACGGCAAGCCAAAACTTGTCATAAAGTCAGCTACCCCATTGGCAAATTGTTGTGCGGGTGTGCCTTGGCCAGGTGTTGCAAGGTACCCTACTGCAATAATAGCAATAACCGCAATGATGCCTTCAATTAACATGGCGCCATAACCTACGAGTTTAGAATCTTTTTCATTATTTGTTTGCTTAGAAGCTGTCCCAGAGCTCACCAGTGAATGGAAGCCTGATACAGCACCACACGCCACTGTAATAAAGAGAATAGGGAATAAGTACTGAGCTGATGCCCCTTCTTTGGTAATGACAAATCCATTAAATGCTGCCATTTGGATAGTTGGTCTCACGAGGATAATACCAATCACCGCACCTGCTAACATTGTATACAGTAAGAAAGAACATAAATAATCCCTAGGTTGTAAAAGTAACCATACAGGTAAAATAGATGCACAGAATATGTAAGCCAACAAAACCACATACCAAACTGTTTTGGACAGCTTAAGTACTGGGAAATAATATCCCACAACAATACAAATAAACATAAGCAGGATACCCACTGCAGTGCTGACAATCAAATTAGCATTTTTGCGATAAACTAAGAAGCCAAATACAACCGCTAGAAAAATAAACAATACAGATGCGGTACCCGCCATCGCTCCAGTTAAATCTGTAGGAACCTCTGGATTATAAGCAAAAGTCCCTGCACAAATATCTGTAAAAGCTGCAACAACTAGTACAAGTGTGAGCCATGCAAACAGATTAAAGAGTCTTTTTCCTGTAAGCCCAATATTGGATTTAATCACTTCTCCTATAGATTTCCCCTCATGTCGTATAGAAGCAAATAATGAGCCCCAGTCATGCACCCCTCCTATAAAAATACTACCAATAACAACCCATAAAAATACAGGTAGCCATCCAAATATAATCGCCTGAATAGGACCCGTTATAGGACCTGCTCCTGCAATTGATGAAAACTGATGTCCCAAAACAACTTTGGCATCTGCTGGGCAATAATCCACATCATCTCTTAAAGTATGAGCCGGTGTTTGACGTGTCGGGTCAATACCCCACTTCTTCGCAAGATAGCCCCCATAAATCACATAGGCTACTACAAAAAAGATGATTGCCAACAAAAGTAGTACTAATCCATTCATTTTTTCTCCCCCTTATTCCCTTGTTTTTATAAGACACTGACCCTAGTCAGGTATCTTCCTACGAAACTTGCGGTATCTGATACACATATTTCTGCTTATGGGCACCTTTTGAACAGTCAATCTCTTTGGTTTTTAGATTGACACTCACTATTTTCACTTCTCCCCATCCTCTTAGATACATCTTAAATATTTTACTATACTTGAGTCTTCTGATTGTTTTACTGACTGCTATATCCTGATCATAGGTTACAATTACCCCTGTTATTTGCGTATACATATGATTTTTAGAAGGCTTATACCTATTGAGTTGATCTTTCAAAAAATCTATAAACTGTTCTAGCTCTTGCTCACTACATGTATCCATCCTTTTCACATAACAATATTCATGGGTATGGTATTCGTCTACTATATCGACTTGTGAAATAAACGTTCTCCCATGAACCATTTGATTTTTTGCTACCAAATCTACAAAATAACCCTCTATCTCTTGGTTTTCATAGATATCAAAATGCTTATGAAACCGCTTTGATATCATCTTTACATATGCATCAAATGTCATCCTATCCCCTCCCACTCTTTATTATAAAATATTTACCAAGAAAAATAAACTTAATTTTTTAAAATTGTTTATAATACACAAAAAACTACCAAGCGAATTATCTCAATTCTTTTGGTAGTTTTTGTATGTTGTCAATCATAAATGTTTTAAGTTTCAATGGTAAACTTCCACACTGTCTCTTGCTGATACAGTTCATTGGGCCTTAATAAAATACCTTCACCATTCAGCATACCCTCACCAATAGGAAGTTTTTGCGTTTCAAAACAGACCCCTAATCTCCTTTCACTTTTAGAAAAAGGATTATTCCTTAAGGGTGCATCAATCGCATAATTCATAGTATACATCACAACGGCTTCTTGATTGGTTGTAATCTCTAATTGCCGCTTAGATACCGGGTCGTAATAACTGATTTGAGGACAACCTTGATTCTCCTCCAAAATCCAAGGATGATCATAACCGTTTCCTATGGCGATTTGCTCATGGTTACTCTCTAACCCCCTCGCCAATAAACGCCTCTCCTTCAAATCAAAAGGTGTTCCTTCTACACTTAAGTAGTTACCCGTCACAACACCACCTTGGTCAATCATTGCCACACACTGACTGTCTATACGGACATGATGTTCAGTAATAGTACGTTTCAGATTGCCTGATAGATTAAAATAGGTGTGATTGGTTAAATTAACGACCGTTATCTGATCTGTTGTCCCTCTATAGGTTAGGGTTAGTATATTTTGGGCTGACAGTGTATACGTCACCTCTACAGTTATATGACCAGGATAGCCCTCTTCTAAATGCTCACAACTCGTCCTAAGCGTAAGCTGGGCATCCTCCCCGTCACACCGGGCAACTTCTTCCCATATTTTTTTGTCTATACCACGATAGCCCCCATGAAGATGGGTTGTCCCTTCATTTGCACTCAGCGGATACACACTACCCTCTACCACAATCTCGGAACCACCAACACGTCCAGCCACACGTCCAATCACAGCGCCGATATAGCCTGGATTCTCCCTATAATCATTGATATCTTCAAATTGCAGTACCACATTTTCCAAGTTTCCCTCTTTGTCTGGCACCTCAATGCTTCGAATGATTGCTCCTAGATTCAAGATCTCAACCCTCATCCCTGCATCATTGGACAAGAGATAACCGGTTATCTCTTGTCCATCTTTGAGATGGTAGGCTTTCATGTCAACCATTTTGTTGACAGCTTTCTCGTTTAATCAGAAAAGTTGGAAGCGCTATTTTTTTACTAATTTTTCTCTTGGACGTCATGCGCTCCATCAAAGTTTCTACAGCCACTTCTCCCATATAATCTGTATACACCTTAATCGTTGTGAGTGCAGGTGTCAAAAATTTGGCTGCTTGCATATCATTAAATCCGATAATACTCACATCCTCTGGAACTCTTAGATTTCTTTCTGATAATGCCTTGTAGGCTCCTAGTGCCATAGGGTCACTTGCCACAAACACGGCCGTAGGTATCTGCTTACCATCAAGAATCGTATTCATCAAACGATACCCATCCTCTGGTTCAAACATCCCTCTTAAAATCCAATCTTCATGAAGCAATTGCTTAGATAGCATAAAGGTACGATAAGCTACCTCACGATAATCTGTCAGCAGTTCTTCCCCTCTATCGCCATATTCACAGCCTCCAATATAGGCAATCTTCTCATGCCCTAAGTCCATTAAGTATGCCAAAGCCTCTTGAACACCCACTTCATAATCAATAATCACACTATCATGCTTTTGAGGTAATGGGGAACAGTCCACAAATACAAGGTTATCACTTAAACTTTCTAAGCTTTTCACTTCTTTTTTACCAAATTTACCAATTGCAATAACCCCGTCTAAGTCTTTACTCTCTTTTGGGTCTGCTTCAAGTGGCAAATATTTAACTGAAACGCCTTCTTTTTCGCAGCGTTTTTCTGCAGCCATACGAATAGATAAGTAATACGGGTCTCTAAGTTCTTGTTCTGCCGTATACCAATGAACGATGCCTACAGTATATTTTTGTTTTTTGGTCCGTCTACTTTTCATTGTCACGTAATCCAGCGCTTCTGCTGCCTCAAAAATACGTTTTTTCGTCTCCTCTGAAACACTCAGTTGCTGATCTAAATTAAGCACCCGTGATACCGTTGCTATTGAAACACCTGCTCTTTCAGCTATATCTTTTATTGTTGCCATATGATTCATCACCTTCTTAGTTTTATCTTTTTTTACTAGTATAATGGATATAGCTACACATTACAACTCTTAACCTTATCTCACTTCTTTTCTAGTACCTTAAATTTAAATTGATATTATTTTAGTAAAATTGTTGATTTTTTTTACTAAAATAATATAATAAGTTTATACTATTTTATTTCACAGGAGGTTCCATCATGTTTAATCATTTACACAAACACTTTGAAGCTTGTTTTAACAAAGCTGCAGAGCATATCTTTTTTGCCCCAGGCCGCATTAATTTGATTGGCGAACATATCGATTACAACGGAGGTCTTGTCTTTCCTTGCCCGATTACACTTGGTACATATGCCCTGGTGAGCCCAAGACAAGATCAGTGTTTTAAAGTATACTCCACTCACTTTGAGGACCTTGGCATCCTAAGTTTTGATCTTAACAACTTAGTTTATGACCCTAAGCATAGCTGGGCTAATTATATAAAAGGTGTGATGAAGTTTTTGACAGAAGATGGCCATACCATCCCTCACGGTCTTGATATTTTAGTACACGGCAATATCCCTAACGGCGCAGGCCTATCCTCCTCAGCATCTCTCGAAATGCTCAGTGCACATTTACTGACAAGCCTCTTTCATCTTGATTTAGCCCCCGTTCAAATGGCGTTACTTGGCAAAAAAGTTGAAAACGATTACATGGGTGTTAATAGTGGCATTATGGATCAGTTTGCAATAGGTCTTGGCCAAAAAGATCACGCACTTCTACTGGATTGCAACACGCTAGAATACAAGCCTATCCCGCTTAATCTTGAGGGCTACCAAATCGTTATTATGAACACCAACAAACGCCGTGAACTGGCTGATTCAAAGTACAACGAGCGTCGTGAGCAGTGCGAAAATGCTTTAGCACGCCTACAAGCTGTTCATTCTGCACATCACTTATGTGATTTCACCCCGACTCAGCTTGATGATTTGAGAGACATTCTCCAAGATAAGCTTCTTTTTAAAAGAATGCGCCATGCGGTAACAGAACATGCTAGAGTCAAGACTGCTGCCCACGCCCTTATGGCCGGTGATTTACAGACATTTGGTCTACAACTGAGCGCTTCCCATCAGTCTCTTAAAGAAGATTATGATGTAACAGGCATAGAACTTGATACCCTAGTCAGTGCTGCACAAACCCAACCAGGTGTACTTGGCGCCCGTATGACAGGTGCTGGTTTTGGCGGCTGCGCCCTTGCTATCGTAGCAGATACAGATGTATCAACTTTCATCACCAACGTTGGCAGGCAGTACCTAAGCACTATAGGCTACGAAGCTTCATTCTATGTTGCCGCTATCGGTAACGGCCCTACAGAAATACACTTTTAACAGGAGGCCCCTATGACACCTTTATTCCAATTATTAGACACACTCATTACAAGAGCACTCGAGCACACACTCATTACACCTGACGATGTCATCTATTGCCGCAATATGCTCCTTAGCATTTGGGAAGTCTCTGATTATACTGCCACAGACACCCTGTTGCCCCTTTCCATCACTGATACTTTAGATGCTTTAACTGACCTTGCGGCCACTTCATCAAAAATTGAAGATACCTTATCACACAAAGACCGTTTCGCCTCTCGCATGATGAATGTTTTTCTTGATAAGCCTTCTGTCATCAATGAGCGCTTTAACGCGTACTATACCCGCTCTCCAGAGGAGGCAACTTCTTATTTTTATGACTTAAGTAAGTTCAGCAACTATATCAAAACAAGTCGTATTGCCCAAAATCAAAGTTTTACCCACGATTCACCTTATGGACCGATTACGCTCACAATCAATCTTTCCAAACCTGAAAAAGATCCTAAACAAATCGCTGCTGAAAAAAACATGCCACCTGTGCAGTATCCTTCTTGTTTACTATGCATCGAAAACGAAGGCTTTGAAGGGTCTATGACCCTTCCCGATCGTTCAAATCACAGAATGATTCGGTTGCATATCAATCA
>JBOFEH010000186.1:0-3342 GCA_051647765.1 Cellulosilyticaceae bacterium
CAGATTAGAAGTGCACTTAATGGACTTGAGAAGAATACGAGTGCATATGTATATGATATCATCCCCAAAAGTGAAATTATGACTGATGTAGAAAGACAAAAAAATTCATTAGATACAAATCATGAACTCATAAAGGAGAAATTCCTTGGACCAAAGGAATATGTGGAAGAACTGGGAGATCTTATACATATTATTGCGGATTATCGACTAGAGATTTTTGAATTAGTGGATAACTTGGAGTTTGATAAAGCTGAAGAAGTCCTAAAAACACATTATATATCAAATTTACAAGAGGCAAGAGCATACGCCAATAAAATCAATGAATTTTCAGATACAAAGGCGAATGAGTTCTACAAAACTGCAATGACTGCAACAAGATTTATTCAAATAGTTTCTTTTTTAATGACAGTTTCAGTATTATTGATAATTTTCTATTTGGCTAAAATGGTAACAAAAAGTATTGTTGATCCAGTGATGGAAATAGAAAAGGTTGCTGAAGATATTAGCAAAGGAATTTTGAATACTCATATAGACTATGATGGAAAAGATGAAATAGCAAAACTAGCGAATAGTATGAGAAACACAGTCCATACATTAAATTTATATATTGGTGATATCACAGCATACTTGGAGAGTATGGCAGACGGTGATATGACAAAACATATAGAGATTGAATATATTGGAGACTTTGCACCTATAAAGAAGGCTCTTAGTGATATTTCATCCCAATTAAACAGTACCTTAAAAAATATTACTCAGTCTGCAGAAGAAGTCAGTAATGGTGCAGAAGATATTGCAAAAGGAGCCACAGAATTAGCAAAGGGAGCGACAGAACAAGCTAGTATTGTAGAAGAATTTATGGCATCAACAGAAGAAATTGCTCAAAATATTACAGAGACAGCAACAAAAGTTAATCATACAAGCCAAATATCACAGAAAGCCAGACAAAAAGCAAGTGAGGGAGCAACTGTGATGGGGAATATGCTTACATCAATGAATGATATTAATCAATCTAGTAGAGAGATTGCAGAGGTATTAAGAACAATTGATGATATAGCGAGCCAAACTAATTTGCTTGCATTAAATGCAGCTATTGAGTCAGCGAGAGCAGGGGAGGCAGGTAGAGGATTTGCTGTAGTTGCTAGTGAAATAAGAGATTTAGCAAATAGAAGTTCTGATACAGTCAAAGAAATAGAAAAAATGATTCAGATAAGCTTGGTAAATGTGGAGACAGGGCAAGTTATGGCAGGTCAAGCATCAGAAGTGCTAGAAGAAATCGTATTGGCAGTAGATCAAACAACGGAGATAGCAAGCAACTTACTAGAAAATAGTCATCAGCAACAACAAGCTATTGATGAATTAGTTAAAGGAACAAGACAGATAGCAACAGTAGTTGAGTCCAATTCATCGACATCTCAAGAAAGTGCAGCAATTAGTGAAGAATTAGCAGCACAGGCAGAGAGCTTAAAAGGGCTCATGGAGTACTTTAAATTAGATTTGTAATAAATAGGGCTTAAACAAAATCCACCTTCATTTAGGGAAGGTGGATTTTTGTTATCTAGAATTTAGATATCCTTTGAATTAAAAGGTACAAGCTGAGCTTGTTGATTAAAGATTGCATGGAAGGCTAGATGCAGGAAGATAGCTAGTGTGAGTGCTACACTTGCGGCAATAGCCAGCATAATAGCTACCTGATAAGCAATAGCAATCAGCGGGGATGTTCCAGATAAAATCTGACCAGTCATCATACCAGGGAGTGATACAATCCCCATGCCGACCATAGAGTTGATAGTTGGTAATATAGCAGAATCAAAAGCATTGTTTAGGATAGGCTTGATCGCAACCTTAGGCTTAGCGCCTAGCATTAAAGCAGTTTCTAGCATATCGCGTTGATGCTCTAGACCGTCAAAGAGTCTCATGACACCAAGGCTAATACCTGTCATAGCATTACCTACAATCATACCTGATAGTGGGACAAAGTACCTTGGGTCATACCAAGGGTCGATTTGAACCACCGCAAATACGAAGAAGCAAATACAAATCAGTGTGCCGCACATAATAGAGATAGCAATAGCTTGTTTGATTTTACGAGGAAGCTGCATTTTGATGCGTTTGAGCGCATTATAAACAGCGAACACTTCCATAATACCTATGAGGGTGAAGGTATAGAGCGGATGAGGATTTTCGAATATATACACTAAGATATAGCCTGTAAGGTAAAGCTGTATACTCATGCGAATGGTCGCAAGGAGGATTTCCTTTTCTCTAGGGATACCCTTGAGTCTTACGATGACTAGGAGTAGCAAGATAAACAGATAAGCTGTAAGCATCTGATAAAAACCTAATTGAATAATATTATTGTCCATGTGTAACAGCTCCTTTTTCTAGATGAATAATGTTTTCACCGTAGTGAGAAGCCAGTTGCTTGGAATGAGTGACCATGATGAGTGTCTTGCCCTTGCGGTGGATGTATGAGGTAATATCTTGTACGACTTTAAGCTCTGTCTCGGAATCGAGTGCAGACGAAGGCTCGTCTAAGAGGAGCACTTCTGGGTTTAACAAGAGGACTCTTGCTAGGGCAAGACGTTGTTTTTCACCACCGGATAAGTTGGTACAAGCATCATCTAGGGATTTGGTAAGGTGAACGGCATCTAGTATCTCTACAAGTTGTGCGTCAGGTACAGGAGATTTCTCCGCAAATTGGAGCCCGATGAGTAGATTGTCTCGGATATTCCCTGGGAAAATAGTAGGGGTCTGGCCGAGCATAACAACTTGTCGGCGTAGGCTTACAGATGAAATCTGTGTTAAATCTTGGCCCTTAAAGTAGATTCTACCTGAAGAGGGGCTAAGAAGTTTGTTCAAATGGCGAAGCAGTGTGCTCTTGCCACCTCCACTTGGTCCAATGATACAGGTGATTTTACCTTGGGGAATCACAAGATGTGGGATATTTAATATATGTTTGTATTGCAAGTTTTGAATTTCAAACATAAGGCTATAAGACTCCTTTCGGTGATGTTTAGTATAAAAGCTATCCTATCCGATTATGCCAAATAATCTAAAATAAGTAAACAAAAACAGGAATGACTAAAAAGTCATTCCTGTCTGCATATAAGCCATAGCACCTAGAGCAACGATACGCCTCGCATCTTGGGGAGAGGTGATATGACAGTTTTGATAAATATCTGTTAGGGTGTGCTTTTGGGCGGTTGTAAGAGCGTGTTCCATATAGCCTTTGTAGGTAGACGTGCTCCCACCTACTACGATTGTATCAGGATTGAATAAGTGCATGATATTGGTCAGTGCAACCCCGAAGTATTCACCAGCTTGCTTAATAATTGCTGT
>JBOFEH010000187.1:0-31028 GCA_051647765.1 Cellulosilyticaceae bacterium
GGGATGCGAAACTAGAGTTGCATCTTAAACCTAGATTTTCTAAGGATAGATTTAAACAAATGGTAGAGCGGACCAAAGCTTATATTGAAGAGGGTGATATATTCCAAGCAGTCATCTCCTATCCGGTTGACTTTGAACTTGAAGAAAGCTTATTTCCACTGTATAAGGCGTTGAGATTGATTAATCCATCACCTTATATGTACTTTATGCGGTGTGGCGCTCAAGAAATTGCAGGGACTTCTCCTGAGACTCTTGTGAAGGTCAAAAACGCCCAGGTTTTGACAATGCCTATTGCTGGAACCATAAAAAGGGGGCAAAATCCAGAAGAGGATGCCTTATTAGAACAACACTTAAGAGGAGATCAGAAGGAAAATGCAGAGCACAGGATGTTGGTAGATTTGGCAAGGAATGATGTGGGCAAGGTGAGTCAGATTGGTAGTGTTAGGGTGAGCGGGTATCAAGCGTTACAGAAACTATCTCATGTGATGCATTTAACAAGTGAAGTGGAAGGGACTTTGGCAGCTTCTCAGACTGGGTTAGATGCCTTAGAAGCTATATTACCTGCAGGTACTTTATCGGGAGCACCTAAAGTAAGGGCTATGGAGATTATTAAAGAACTTGAGCAAGACTTACGGGGAATTTATGGTGGTGGGATTGGTATGATAGAGCCTAATGGGAACCTAGACTTCTGTATTGCAATTAGAACTTTTATGAAAAAAGGTGTGAACGGTAAGATTCAAGCAGGAGCAGGTATTGTACTAGATTCAGATCCAGAAAAAGAGTATCAGGAGGTCATTCAAAAATTAGGCGCGCTTATGAGTGCAGTAGAGAAAGTAGGGGGAACGTATGATTTTAATCATTGATAACTATGATAGCTTTACTTATAACTTATACCAATATGTAGGAGAAATAACAGGGGAAAAAGAAGTCATTAAAGTGATTCTTAATGATGCTATGACTTTAGAGGAGATTAAGACATATCCGATTACACGGATTATTATATCCCCAGGCCCTAAATACCCAAAAGATGCGGGTATTAGTAAGGAGGTTGTCGCATATTTTACAGGCAAAGTACCGATACTGGGGGTTTGTCTAGGGCATCAAGTTATAGGGGAGTGTTTTGGGGCCAATGTAGGTAAGGCAAAGGAAGTGATACACGGCAAGGCAACGCCTATAGTGATTGATGAGGATAGTCCTATTTTCAGAGGATTACCTCATGCTATTGAGGTAGGGAGATACCATTCTTTGGTGGTAAAAGAAGAGGCGTTTCCAGAGGCGTTACGTCAAATTGCTGTAAGTGGGAACGGGGAAATTATGGGAATTGCACATAATCATTATCCCGTTTATGGACTTCAATTTCATCCAGAGTCTATTTTGACCCCTTGTGGAAAACAAATTTTAGCAAATTTCTTGGAGGTGGCTTAGTATGCAGGCATATATCAAAAGACTGATTAACAAAGAAAATTTATCTATAGAAGAAGCCGCCAGTGCTATGGCATGTATTATGAGGGGGCAAGCAACAGAAGCCCAAATTGGTAGTTTTATAACGGCCCTTTCCATGAAAGGTGAAACAGTTGATGAAATCACAGGATGTGCCCAGATGATGCGTCAGCTAGGAGAGCACATCGTGGTAGATGAGAACGCGATTGATATTGTGGGAACAGGCGGCGATGGTGGAAGGACGTTTAATATTTCTACATTAGCAAGTTTGGTAGTGGCTTCATGTGGGGTCAAAGTGGCTAAACATGGTAATAGAGGGGTAACAAGCCAATGTGGAAGTGCTGATCTCATGGAAGGCTTAGGGATGAGATTGGATTTAACACCTGCTCAAACACAGCATATTTTTGAGCAAACAGGTATTTGCTTTATGTTTGCACCAGTTTACCATGGGAGTTTACGCTATGCAGCAAAACCTAGAAAAGAATTAGGTGTCAAAAGTATTTTTAACTTATTAGGGCCCCTGACAAATCCTGCAAGAGCATCGTATATGCTATTTGGTGTCTATGACCAAAAATGGGCAGAGCCATTAGCACAGGTATTGCATCAATTAGGGGTAAAGAGAGCCATGGTGGTTCATGGCAAAGATGGACTGGATGAAGTTAGTTTGACAGCACCAACGAGTGTTTGTGAAATGAATAGAGGGGTATTGACTCATTACGAAATAGAACCAGGTCAATTTGGTTTAGGGCCTTGCGAGATGGGGGCATTGGCTGGTGGGGATGTGGCAATGCATATCCAAATTGCAAAAGATATTATAAGTGGCAAGGAGCAAGGGTATAAGCAAGCCGCCGTTATCCTTAATGCCGCGTGTGGTTTGTATGTGGCTGAAAAAGCCCAGACAATAGAAGAGGGTATTGTTCTTGCAAAAGCTGCTATTCATTCAGGGAAGACACTTGAACTCGTAGAGCAATTGGTGGGGCAAACACAGCAGATTGGGGTGGATTATGTTTCTTGAGCAGATTGTTGAGAAGAGGAGAGGAGATTTAGAGAGGTATCAACAGTATTGCAGTGTAGAAGAAATGAGAGAGAGGGCTTATGCCACCAGGCGAATAGGACAGAGTCTGTATCAGCAATTAGCGCAAACCTCTATGGGGATTATTGCAGAAATCAAGAAGGCATCCCCCTCATTAGGAGAAATCGTCAAGGCGTTTGATGTAGAGGCTATTGCAAAAATATATGATGAGAGTGATGCAATCGCTATATCTGTTTTGACAGAACCTCATTTTTTCTTAGGGGATTATCAGCATCTAGAAAGTGTGCGAACCCATACACAAAAGCCTATTTTAAATAAAGATTTTATTGTGCATCCATGGCAGATCTATCAGGCAAAAATCATAGGGGCAGATGTTATTTTACTAATTGTAGCAATCTTATCAGATCAGGAACTTCAAGCTTATTATGAATTAGCCTACGATTTAGGATTGGAGGTATTGGTAGAGGTCCATACAAAAGATGAATTAGAGCGGTGTTTGAGATTGAGGCCTCAAATGATAGGAATTAATAATAGAGATTTAAAAACTTTTGAGACGCATATAGAGACAACAGTCCAATTAGCGGAGCAGGTGCCTAGAGGATGTTGCCTGGTTTCTGAAAGTGGGATCAGGAATAAGGAGCAAATTAATCGATTAAGGGCAAAAGGAGTCAAGGGATTGCTTGTTGGAGAGTCATTAATGAAAGCAAGTGACCCACAATGTGTCATCAAAGAGTTGATAGGAGCAGATAGCCTATGAGTAAGATTAAAATATGTGGCATTACCACTTGTGAGGAAGTCAGTATGATGAATGCATTAAAGCCAGATTATATTGGGTTTGTATTTGCTAGGAGCAAGCGTCAAGTGACATCTGGGGAGGCGCAAACACTAAGAAGACAACTTTCTCCAGATATAAAGGTTGTAGGTGTGTTTGTCAATGAGCCGATTGATCGTATGATGCGTATTGTGAGGGAGGTGGGGCTAGACTTTATTCAGCTTCATGGCGATGAAGATGCCTTATATCGCAAACAGCTCAAACAAAAAATAAATTTACCTATTATTCAGGCTATGGGCGTTGACCAATATGGGGAGTGTCCGGTGCAGCATGACTATTTAGAACTTAGATTATTTGATTTTAAAAGTGAAGGTCAGTATGGGGGAACTGGTCAGCGGTTTGACTGGGGAAGATTAAAAGCGTATGAATTTGATTATTTTTTGGCTGGAGGTGTGAACGCACACAATATAGAAGAGGCACTGCGTTACAAACCCTACTGTATTGATGTGAGTTCAGGGGCAGAGAAAAACGGTAAAAAAGATTTAGACAAAACACGTTTAATCATTCAGAAAGTGAGGGATTACCATGGGTAAGCAAGGGCGTTATGGGATATATGGTGGACAGTATATTCCAGAAACATTAATGTATGCAGTCAAGGAAGTAGAGAAGGCCTATGAATACTATAAATCAGACAAAACATTTCAAGAGGAGCTTGGCAAACTATGGGTAGAATATGCGGGAAGACCCTCCCTATTATACTATGCTGAGAAACTGAGTCAAAAACTAGGGGGAGCCAAGATCTATCTCAAAAGAGAAGATCTTAATCACACAGGGTCCCATAAGATTAATAATGTTTTAGGGCAATTATTGCTTGCTCAAAAAATGGGAAAAAAACGGGTAATAGCGGAAACAGGTGCGGGGCAACATGGAGTAGCAACAGCAACAGTAGCGGCCTTATTAGGATTAGAGTGTGAAGTGTTTATGGGTGCAGAAGACATGAGGCGTCAAGCACTAAATGTTTATCGTATGGAGCTACTGGGTGCAAAAGTCACAGGGGTTCATACAGGGACAGCTACTTTGAAAGATGCAATCAATGGGGCTTTGGCTGAATGGTGTAGATGCTGTGATGAGACATTTTATTGCATAGGCTCTGTGATGGGGCCACACCCTTATCCAGAGATGGTTAGGGATTTTCAAAGTATTATAGGTAAGGAGGCAAAAGCCCAGTTATTAGAAGAAGTAGGGAAATTGCCAGATGCAGTCATTGCTTGTGTAGGTGGTGGGAGTAATGCTATGGGGATGTTTTATGAGTTTATACCCCATGAAGAGGTTGCCTTGATTGGTGTTGAGGCCGCGGGCAAAGGACTGGATACTGAGGAACATGCAGCGACTATGAGTAAGGGGCGCATGGGTATTTTTCATGGGATGAAATCTCAATTTTTACAAGATAGTCAGGGGAATATTGCACCTGTGTACTCTATCTCTGCAGGGCTAGATTATCCAGGAGTAGGACCTGAACATGCAGAGCTTGCTCAGACACATAGAGCGCAGTATGTTGCTATCACTGATGATGAAGCAGTAGAGGCCTTTGAGGCGTTGGCAAAAATAGAAGGAATTATACCAGCTATTGAAAGTGCCCATGCTATTGCCTATACACTAAAATATGCACACACGCTTAGTAAAGAACAAATTATTATTGTTAATCTATCCGGGCGAGGGGATAAAGATGTCGCACATATCGCCCAGTATAAGGGGGTTATACTTGATGAATCGCATGGAACAGCTTTTTAACCAAAATAAGAAAAAAACCAAAAAATATTTTATTCCGTTTATCATGGCAGGGGATCCAAATTTAGAGGTTACCAAAAAATATATCTACTTATTAGAAGAAAGTGGTTGTGACATGATAGAAATAGGGGTGCCGTTCTCAGACCCTATTGCAGATGGACCGGTTATTGCAGATGCCCACTATAGGGGATTATGTAGTCAAACGACGCTAGAGAGCATTTTTGAAGTGATAAAAGAAGTTAGGGAGAACACGCAAATTCCTATTATTTTGATGCTCTATAGCAATCTGATTATTAGTAGGGGGTGTGAGGCGTTTTTTGAAGCGTGTCGCCTATGCGGTGTAGATGGGGTCATTATTCCGGATGTACCTATGGAGGAGTATCATGAGTTTGAGGAAAAGGCACAAGAAAATGAGGTGATGAATATTAGGCTTGTGGCACCTACATCTCGAGAAAGAATGATAAGAATTGTTGAGGGCGCAAAAGGTTTTCTGTACTGTGTCTCTTCTATGGGGGTTACAGGGGAAAGGGCAGGATTTGATAGTAGCCTTTATGATTTTTTAGATGAGGTAAGAGCGGTGAGTAATATACCTGTAGCAGTAGGTTTTGGAATCTCTCATCCTGAACACCTTAAATCAGTTCTAGGCCATGCGGATGGCGCCATTGTGGGGAGTGCTATTGTTCGCAGAATGGAACAAGAATATCAAGAAAATAGGGATGTTTTAAAAGCCTATATTTTAGAGATGAAAGAAACAATTAATACATTTTTTTAGAAAATGTTTGCATTTTGTGTCGTATTCCCTTATAATACAAACAAAGAGATTGTATACAATTATACTAGAATACTAATCGGGAGGCGCGAAATGAAAAAAAGAACGAGTTTATCTACTAAAATTTTTATTGGACTACTTATAGGGATTGTATTGGGGTTAGCCATTCAGATGTTTGAGCTTGGTAGTGTGTTGACATACGTTGTTCAACCTATTGGAACGGTATTTTTAAGCTTAATGAAAATGGTTATTATCCCACTGATTTTATGCACACTCATTGCGAGTATTACAAACGTTGGGGACATGCAAAAATTAGGGTTCTTAGGGAAAAGTACAGTACTGTACTATTTAGGAACAACGCTGATTGCAGCCTTTATTGGGATGGTTATGGCACTTATTTTCAAGCCGGGTGCAGGTGTTGTGCTAACAGCAACTGATTTTGTACCACCAGCAGAAACAAGTTTAATTAACTTATTAGTGGATATTGTACCAACAAACCCATTCAAGTCATTAGTGGAAGGGAACACATTACAAATTATCGTATTTGGTGCTTTTATTGGTATTGCAGTCAATAGCATTGGCGAAAAAACGAAGAACATCAAAGACTTATTTACATCATTTGCAGATGTTATGTATAAAATTGTAGAGATGATTATGGTAGTAACACCGATTGCAGTATGTGCTTTAATTGCGGACTTAGTAGCAACAAATGGTTGGGATGTACTCATTTCATTATTCAAATTGATTCTGGTTATTTTAGGGGCAAGTTTAATTCAATGTGTATTTGTCTATGGTGGAAGTGTGAAGTTCCTAGGCAAAATCAATCCACTACATTTCTTCAAAACAATTTTACCAGCTCAAATGTTATCTTTTTCAACTGCAAGTAGTGCAGCAACATTGCCAGTATCAATGAAGTGTGCACAAGAAGGATTGGGCGTTTCGAAGACTGTATCTAACTTCGTATTAAATTTAGGTTCAACAATTAATATGGATGGGGGAGCAATTTATCAAGCGGTATGTGCCATGTTCATTGCTCAAATCTATGGGATAGATCTTAGTTTTACACAAATGATTATTTTATTAATCACAGCATCACTGGCATCAATCGGTGCAGCTGCAATACCAGGAACAGTTATTGTCATGATGACAATGGTATTATCAGCAATTGGCTTACCATTAGAGGCAATTGCTCTTATTGCTGGGGTTGACCGTATATTAGATATGATTACAACATCTGTTAATGTAACAGGCGATATCGCAGCATGTGCTTTCGTAGCAGAGTGTGAAAAAAATAAATAATACGATATTTAAGGAAGGAACAGCTTATTGCTGTTCCTTTTTTTGTAAATATTATTGAAATATTATTTATAAAAATGTATAATTATAAAAAACACAAAAAAGGGAGATGTTAAACAATGCATGGATTAAAAGGTAAATCATTACTCACACTACACGATTATACAGCGGATCAAATTGAATATTTATTAAAATTAGCTGGTGATCTTAAAGCTAAAAAGACGATGGGCATTAAAGGGGATACTTTAGCAGGCAAAAACGTGGCATTGATTTTTGAAAAACCTTCTACAAGAACACGTTGTGCTTTCACCGTAGCGTGTGTTGATGAAGGCGCACATCCAGAGTATCTTGGAAAAGATGATATTCAGTTAGGTCACAAAGAAAGTGTAGCAGATACAGCACGCGTTTTAGGACGTTTATTTGATGCCATAGAGTTTAGAGGATTTTCTCAAAAAACAGTAGAAGAATTAGCACAGTATAGCGGCGTACCAGTTTATAATGGGTTGACAGACCTTTATCATCCTACTCAAATTTTAGCGGATTTATTAACCATTAAAGAACATTTAGGAAGGCTCAAAGGGAAGAAGTTTGTTTATATTGGAGATGGGCGCAATAATATGGCGAATAGTCTTATGATTGGATGTATGAAAATGGGATTAGATATGTGTGTCATTGCGCCAGAGAGTTTGTGGCCTGAACAAGAACTGGTAGAGACTTGCAAAGCTTATGGAGAAATAAGTGGGGCGAAACTTGTGGTGAGTGATGATGTTGATACCCATGTCGTTGGGGCAGACGTGGTGTACACAGATGTATGGTGTTCTATGGGAGAAGAAGATCAAGCAAAAGATCGTATTGCATTATTGACACCTTATCAAGTGAATACTGAACTCATCCAAAAAGTAAACAACGAAAAAATGATTTTTATGCATTGTCTTCCTGCAGTTAAAGGCTATGAAGTGACAGAAGATGTTTTTGAAAATAAATATTCTGTAGTATTTGATCAAGCTGAGAATCGTATGCATACAATCAAAGCAGTGATGGTTGCGACCCTATCTTAAAATGAAGTTTTGAAAGAACTTACTTTTATTATTTCAAAAATTATGTATAATTATTGACTATTGTCTGAAACTTATCTATAATTTAACATTATAAAGTATAAAAGCGAGGAGGATGTGAAATGAGAGTATATAATTTTTCAGCAGGTCCAGCGGTATTACCAGTACCTGTATTAGAAAGAGCGCAACAAGAACTTGTAAGTTATGGGGATAGTGGAATGAGTGTGATGGAAATGAGTCATCGTTCTAAAGTCTACCAAGGTATTATTGATGAGGCGGAGGCAAAATTACGTCAATTAATGGCTATTCCAGATAACTATAAGGTGCTTTTCTTACAAGGAGGGGCTTCTTTACAATTCTCAATGGTACCACTTAATTTATTTAGAAAATCAGGAAAAGCAGATTACCTTGATACAGGGGCTTGGTCAGCCAAAGCCATAAAAGAAGGGAAAAAATTTGGGGATGTTAGGGTGATTGCTTCTTCCAAAGAAGATACATATTCTCATATTCCAACTTATTCAAAAGATGATTTTGATCCAGAGGCAGATTACTTCTACATTTGTGCAAACAATACGATTTATGGAACAAAATTTAGTGAGCTCCCTGAAGTAGGGGATGTGCCACTTGTAGCAGATATGTCATCATGCATTATGTCAGAAGTAATTGATGTCTCAAAATTCGGTGTGATTTTTGCAGGAGCACAAAAAAATCTTGGGCCAGCAGGGGTAACGCTAGTGATTATACGTGAAGATTTAATTGGTCATGCTAAATCTTCAGTGCCTACAATGTTAGACTACAAAATACATGTAGAAAATGGATCAATGTATAATACACCACCAACTTTTGCAATCTATATGCTTAAATTGATGTTTGATTGGGTAGAAGAAATGGGCGGCGTGCCAGCAATTGAAGCCTTAAATAAAGAAAAAGCAGCTATTTTATATGATTATCTTGATGAATCTAAGATGTTTAGTGCAACAACAGCGGTTAAAGATCGTTCATTAATGAATGTACCATTTGTAACAGGTGATGATGCGATAGATGCTAAATTTATTAAAGAAGCAACAGCTGCAGGGTTTGTGAATTTAAAAGGGCATCGTAGTGTAGGTGGTATGCGTGCAAGTATTTATAATGCTATGCCAATAGATGGGGTTAAAGCGCTTGTAGCATTTATGAAGCAGTTTGAGGCGGATAACTAAGAGAGGGGAATAAAGATGTATCAAATTCATTGTTTAAATAAGATTTCTGAGCAAGGGCTTGGCTTACTTGGGGATCAGTATAATGTCAAAGCATCAATTGATGAGGCAGATGCTATTATGGTAAGAAGTGCAAAAATGCACGATATGGCACTTAGTAGCCAAGTAAAAGCCATTGCGAGAGCTGGAGCAGGCGTCAATAATATTCCAGTGGATGCATGTGCAGAGAAAGGGGTTGTTGTGTTCAACACACCAGGTGCTAATGCTAATGCAGTAAAAGAACTTGTTATTGCAGCATTACTTATTTCTTCAAGAAATATTGTGGGTGGCATTGAGTGGGCACAAACATTGACTGAAGATGTAGCCAAAAAAGTAGAGGCTGGAAAAGGAGCATTTGTAGGCCCAGAAATTTTGGGTAAAACCTTAGGGGTTATTGGACTTGGAGCAATTGGTGTACTTGTAGCCAATGCGGCACAAGCTTTAGGGATGGATGTGGTAGGATATGATCCATATATTTCTATTGATGCTGCTTGGGGATTATCAAGACATGTGAAACATGCGAAATCACTTGATGAAGTGTTAGGTGCAGCAGATTATATCACACTTCATGTACCATTGGTTGAATCAACAAAACATATGTTTAATGAAGAGACATTTGCAAAAGTGAAAGAAGGTCTTAAATTATTAAACTTCTCTCGTGATACACTGGTTCAAAATGATGATCTTAAACAAGCTATTGCAGAGGGGAAAGTAGCCAAATACGTAACAGATTTCCCTGTTGAGGGATTGATAGGGACTGAGAATATTATCTGTATTCCACATCTTGGTGCATCTACTCCTGAATCAGAAGAAAATTGTGCAGTTATGGCAGCAAAAGAAATTAAAGACTACTTAGAAAATGGAAATATTGTAAACTCAGTAAACTTCCCACAATGTGAAATGGCATGGAATACATCAAGTCGTTTAACGCTTATTCATAAGAATAAACCGACAATCATTGGCAAGATTACACAAATTATTGCTCAAGAGGAAATTAATATTTCTGATATGATTAATAAGAGTAAAGGTGAGTGGGCGTATACAATTATTGATACAGATACAGTGATAACAGAAGATCATATTGCTAATATCGCAGCAATCGATGATATTATTAAAGTAAGAACGCTTAATAAATAAATCAAATCAAAAAGAACTAAGGTTGCCTTAGTTCTTTTTTGCGAGGTGAGATGAGTGCAAGAATTAGCGTTGCATGTGTTAGATATTGCGCAAAATAGTATTAGAGCAGGAGCTAGTTGTATACAGATCGGTATTGATGAGGATTATTCGAAAAATGTGTTACAAATTACTATAGAAGATAATGGTTCAGGGATTGATGAGGCTATTAAACCCCACCTAACCAATCCATTTACAACCACAAGAACATTGAGAAGGGTAGGATTAGGGTTGCCTTTTATGGCGCAAATGTGTGAGGAAACAGACGGTAAATTGATTATTGAAAGTGAAAAAGGTAAGGGGACAAAGGTTGTTGCAATGATGGCACATAACCACATTGATCGTTTGCCAATAGGGGCTATGCATAAAACAATAGGGATGTTGATTTTGGCAAAACCAGAAATTCATTATGCCTATACACATACCGTTGGGGATGCCTCATTTGTATTTGATACAGAAACGATTCAAGGTGTTTTGGATGGGGTGCCGATACAAGATTTAGAGATTATAAAGTGGATTGAAACCTATATAGAGGACAGAGTAAAAAGTCTGACTTTGTCAATAAAATAACTTTTGTTGAGAAATTTCTGATTAGTGATATACTTGTTATATGTTAACTCATCACAAATAGAAAGAAGGGAGATGGGGTATGAAAAAATATACTTTTAAAAAAGGAATTCATCCCAATTATTGTAAAGAGAGTACTTGTCATAAACCGATTGAGATACTGATGCCAGGGGATGAATTGGTATATCCTATGCACCAACATATAGGGGTACCTTGTACACCAGTTGTCAAAAAGGGAGATCGTGTTTTGGTAGGGCAGAAGATAGGCGAGGCAAATGGTAAAATGAGTGTGCCTATATTTTCATCTGTATCAGGAACGATTAAGGCTGTTGAAATGCGTATGACCCATCAAGGTGTAAAAATGCAGTCAGTGGTCGTCACCAATGATTATGCATATGAAGAAATAGAGGCTATTAAAATATCAGAGCCAAGAGACTATAAGACCTTTACGCCTGATGAAGTGAGGGAAATCGTAAGGGAAGCAGGATTGGTTGGAATGGGTGGGGCAACTTTCCCAACTTATATTAAACTTTCGCCTCCGGAAGGGTGCAAGATCTCACATATTATTATTAATGGTGCAGAGTGTGAACCTTATTTAACATCGGATCATCGGGTGATGTTAGAGGAAGGTGATAGGCTTATACAAGGGCTACAGATCTTGTTGCATTTATTCCCAGAAGCACAGGCATATATTGGGATAGAAGATAATAAGCAAGATGCTATTGCTGTGCTAGAAAAATTAGCTGCTCAGGATGGAAAAATACATATTTGTGCGTTAGAGACCAAGTATCCGCAAGGGTCAGAAAAACATCTTATTGCAGCATTAACTGGAAGGGAAGTACCAAGTGGGAAGCTTCCTGCTGATGTAGGGTGTATTGTTCAAAATATAGATTCGGTGATTGCTATATGGCGAGCGGTTACAAAAAACAGACCGATTATGAGACGTATTATTACTGTTGCGGGTAATGGGGTTAAAAATCCGTGTAATCTTAAAGTGAGACTAGGTACATCTTATAGGGAGGTGCTTGAAAAAGCTCAGTGGGATGAAGCTGCAACTGTTAAAATCATTGCAGGAGGACCTATGATGGGGATGGCGATTTCAGATATTGATATTCCTGTAGTGAAGGGAACTTCTGCTATCTTATGTTTTACAGAAGATGAAGTGGTTAAAGAAAAAACAAGGAACTGTATAAGGTGTGGAAAATGTATAGAGGTATGTCCAATGTATCTTGAACCACAAACATTACATCATGCAGCTTTGTTTGAGGATGATAAAACTTTTAGGAAGTGTCATGGTATGGATTGTATAGAGTGTGGGAGTTGCGCATATATATGTCCAGCTAAAAGGCAGTTAGTGCAGAATATTAGAACGGGTAAATTCCGTATCCGTAATCAACAAGGGTAGAGAAGGAGAGATAAGATGAAAAAACGATTAAATGGATCAGCATCACCTCATGTGAGAGCATCCCATTCAATTCAAAGTATTATGAGAGATGTCCTTATTGCACTTCTACCCGCATTACTGGTAGGTATTTATTTCTTTGGCGTTAAGGCATTGTTAGTGATACTTGTATCGGTTGTGTCATGTGTTGCTTTTGAAGCATTATGGCAAAAAATGACCCATCAAGAGATTACTATTTGTGATATGAGTGCAGTCATTACAGGGATTTTATTAGCTTTCAATTTATCAGCAGATGTACCTGTTTATGTACCTATTGTGGGGGCTTTTGTAGCCATCATACTTGCCAAACAATTTTTTGGCGGATTAGGACAAAACTTTATTAATCCAGCGCTTGCGGCAAGAGCCTTTTTGCTTACAGCTTATACATCATCTATGACAACATTTACTCAAAATGTAGATGTCGTGACAGGTGCAACACCTCTTGAGCTAATGGGTAATGGACAGTGGGATGCGATGCCAAGTTTGATGAATGCGATGATTGGAAAAATAGGAGGATGTATAGGTGAGGTTTCAGCTATTGCACTACTTATTGGGGGCGTTTATCTGATTTGGAGGAAGGTCATTACATGGCATATTCCTGTATGTTATCTTGGCACCATGTTTGTGGTAACACTTGTGTTTGGGAGATACAGTTTGTATGAGAGTTTCTACTCTTTAATGATTGGAGGAGCCATCTTGGGAGCATTCTTTATGGCTACCGACTATACAACAACACCAATGACCCTGAAGGGGCAAATTGTTTTTGCTGTTGGGGGTGGACTTATTGCAGCAGTGATTAGGCTATATGGCGGCTATCCAGAGGGTGTAAGTTATAGTATTTTGTTGATGAACTTAGTGGTACCGTTGATTGATCGTTTTATAAAACCTAGACGTTTTGGGGAGGTAACTAAATCATGAAAGAAACGATGAAACTAGGGGGTATATTGTTCTGTATTACAGCTGTATGTGCAGGGCTTTTGGGGTATATCAATAGCATAACAGCACCTATTATAGAGGTGCAAAAAGAAACAACTAAACAGGCGGCTATGAAAAGTGTTATGCCAGAAGCGGATACCTTTACACAGAGCCAGGAGGATGCCGAAAATATTCAAGAAATTTACATAGGAAGTCAAAATGGACAGTATATAGGTGCTGTGGCAAAAGTCATGCCAAATGGCTATGGCGGTGGTATTGAACTATTGGTGGGCGTGGATAAGGAAGGACAGATTACAGCTGTTCAGATGCTTTCACATGCTGAGACGCCAGGGCTTGGTGCAAATGCTAAAAATCCTGATTTCTTGGGGCAGTATCAAAATAAGGTTGCACCATTAACGGTTGTCAAAGGAAGTGCTAGTGATAGTGAAATCTCAGCGATTACAGGGGCTACGATTACTTCAGATGCTGTCACTACAGGTGTTAATGAAGCTGCAGCCTATATTGTTTCCAAACAAAATGAATTGGTGGGAGGTGTGAAGTAATGAAGACTTTGATAGAGAGATTAAAAGTAGGAATACTCATTGATAATCCAACCTTTATGCAGGTATTAGGAATGTGTCCTACACTTGCAGTAACCACAAGTGCCAATAATGCGGTGGGGATGGGACTTACGACAACAGCGGTTCTCATTTGTTCAAATACTGTGATTTCGTTACTTCGCAAAATGATTCCTGAGAAAATTAGAATTCCAGCTTTTATCGTTATTATTGCAAGTTTTGTAACAATGATGGATTTGGTTTTGCAAGCTTATTTACCAGAGTTACACAGTCAATTAGGTCTGTTTATCCCTTTGATTGTTGTAAACTGCTTGATTTTAGCAAGAGCAGAGGCTTATGCGTCTAAAAATACTGTGATGCCATCTTTATTTGATGGGATTGGAATGGGACTTGGATTTACTGTTGGCTTAACAGCTATTGGCATTGTGAGGGAGATTCTTGGGGCAGGGACATTGTTTGGAATAAGTGTGATGCCTGCAAGTTATGATCCAGCGATTATTATGATTTTGCCACCTGGTGCATTCTTCACGCTTGGAATTTTGATGGCGCTACTGAACTGCTTTAAAATGAAGAGAGCCAAAGGGGGGAAATAACATATGGAATTAGTATTATTATTTATAGGAGGAGCACTAGTGAATAACTTTGTGCTTTCTAGGTTCTTGGGGATATGTCCTTTCCTAGGGGTTTCGAAAAAAGTTGAAACGGCTGCAGGGATGGGGATGGCCGTAACGTTTGTTATGGGATTGGCATCTTTGATTTCTTATGTGGTGTATGCATTTATTTTGACACCGCTCAAGATAGAGTATTTGTATACAGTAGCCTTTATACTGGTCATTGCATCATTGGTGCAGTTTGTTGAGATGGTTATCCAAAAAACAAGCCCAACACTTTACTCAGCATTAGGTGTCTATTTACCCCTTATTACAACTAACTGTGCAGTGTTAGGTGTAGCTATTATTAATATGAAAGAAAACTATACATTAGTTCAATCAGTTGTTAATGGGGTGAGTGGCGCAGTTGGGTTTGCACTGGTAATGGTGTTGTTAGCAGGTATAAGAGAGCGTATTGAAAAAAATGATATTGTACCAAGCCTTAAAGGGTTTCCTATTGCGCTTATCGTGGCGGGGTTTATGGCAATCGCATTTTTAGGGTTTCAAAACTTAATTTAATAGGAGGCTAGTCTATGGAGCTGATGAATGTTATTTCTCCAGTTATAGCAATTGGGGGACTTGGTTTATTATTTGGAGTAGGACTAGGTATTGCAGCCAAAAAATTTGCAGTACCAACAGATGAACGCGTAGGGCTGGTTAAAAGTTTTTTGCCAGGTGCTAACTGCGGGGGGTGTGGTTTTGCAGGGTGTGAGGCTTTTGCAAAAGCTGTGGTAGCAGGGGAGGCAAAAGTTAATGGTTGCCCTGTGTGTAATGATGAACAAACGAGTGGAATAGCAAGTGTTATGGGCCAAAAAGTAAGTGGAGGCATCAAGAATAAAGCCTTTATTAAATGTAGAGGGACTTTGGAAAATGCACCAGAAAAATATCGCTATAGTGGCGTGGAAAATTGCCAGAGTGCACAACTGGTTGGTGGTGGACCTAAAAAATGTCAATATGGATGTCTTGGATTTGGAAGTTGTCAAAAGGCCTGTGCATTTGATGCGATTAGGATAGTTGACGGGCTTGCTACAGTAGACTATAAGAAATGTACGGGATGTGGAAGTTGTATGAATGCATGCCCAAGGCAATTGATTGCGTTAGAGCCTGAAAATATGGGATATACAGTGACGTGTAGTTCTAAGGATAAAGGGAAAGAGGTCAAAGAAAGTTGTAAAATAGGATGTATTGGTTGTGGCATTTGTGTCAAACAATGTGAAGCAGAAGCAATAGTGGTGACGAATAATGTAGCAATAATTGATCCTGCAAAATGTACCCAGTGTGGGAAGTGCGAGAAAAAGTGTCCAACACACGCTATTTTAGCGTTACAAAAATCATAAAATATGAAAAGGCTAATAACGTGAGTTGTTAGCCTTTTCATATTTGTGATAAAATGAGAAGAATAGACAAAAGATAGAGGGGGATATGATGAAGAATAAAAATTTTTGGGTGTTATTGCTCTGTATGTTGGCGGGACTCACGGTGGGAAGTTTTGTAGGAGAACTTTGCCATAATGTCCCAGTTTTGAGTTTTTTAAATTTTGGGGAGTCTTTTGGGTTGGATACACCTGTTGCGATTGATTTAGGTGTTATCAAAATGTCCATACAGTTTACAATACACATTACATTAACAGGCATTATGGGGATGATGTTGGGGATTTTTGTCTACAAAAAAATTTAGGTAGGAGTATCGTATGACACAAAAAATAGTTTTAGCATCGGGATCACCAAGAAGAAAGCAATTAATGGGGTTAATACCTGTAAGTTATGAAGTGATTGTTGAAAATACTGATGAATATGTTGATGAGAATAAATCTCCACAGGAAAATGTCATAGCGCTTGCGGCGCAAAAGGCAGAAGCGGTTGCTAAAAGGCATCAAGACCGTTGGATTGTGGGGTGTGATACAGTGGTTGTTTGTGAGGGTAAAATACTTGGTAAGCCAAAAGACGAAGAAGATGCAACCGTTATGTTAATGCAGTTAAGTGGGAAAACGCATCAGGTGCTAACAGGTGCCTGTCTTATGCATGAAGGATTAGGGGAAGTACATTCTTTTGTTGAAGCAACAAAAGTGCATTTTAAGCATATGACAACTGAAGAAATTGCGTATTATGTAGCGACGAAAGAACCTATGGATAAAGCAGGAGCTTACGGTATTCAAGGTTATGCATCTGTTTTTATTCAAGGGATCGAGGGGGATTATTATAATGTAATGGGACTACCGGTACACAGACTTTATGAAATATTAAAAAAATTAAACTTATTAAATTCTGAAAAGATATAGAAAAAACAAGGAGGGAAGTGCGAAATATTCGTATTTTCCTCCTTGTTTTTTATTACATAATGGTATTAACAGTACATAAAATGGTAATAATTTTGAGTAGGAGGGGATAGGATGAAGATGGAAGAGATTCCTTATTATATGAGACCCTATGAAAAAGCAGTTGATTTAGGTGTTGAGGCACTTACCGATGTAGAACTTATTGCAATTATGCTCCGTTCAGGGACAAAGAAATACAATGTAATGGCATTAGCTCAGCAGTTATTGTCTGTGCAGGATCAAAGACCTTGTTTAACTAAGCTCTATGAACATACGGTAGAATCACTACAGGCACTTGATGGTATAGGTAAGATTAAAGCCATTCAGATAGTAAGTCTTTTGGAAATGTGTAAGAGGCTTTCCAAGTATTCATTGTCAGATAAGGCGCGTTTTACAGAGCCTAGCGCTATCGCACGTTATTTTGTGCCGGAGTTTTCGATGAAGAAAGAAGAATACTTTGTGGCTATCCTACTCGATGTGAAGTGTAAACTCATACATTATGAAATTATCTCAAAAGGAAGCTTGACGGCATCTATTGTCCATCCAAGGGAAGTGTATCGGTGTGCAATCTCTAAATCAGCACATAGCTTGATTGTATTGCATAACCATCCCAGTGGGGATCCATCGCCTAGCAAAGAAGATATTGCTATTACCAAAAGATTACAAGAAGTAGGACAAATGATAGGGATTCCGCTGATTGATCATATTATACTAGGTCACCAAAAATATACGAGCTTAAAAGAAGAAAATTATTTATAAAAAATTTAAACTATCTTAATGTTTTACTGTTGAAAAAAGAAGAAAAAAACTGTATCATGTTAAATATGGGATTTTGTGTACTTAAGATTTCACAGATGATTATAGAATTTTAACATAGAGATTAGGAGGAATAAAAATGTTCGGTAGAGATATGGGTATAGACTTAGGAACAGCGAACACATTAGTATTTGTAAAAGGAAAGGGTATCGTGGTTAATGAACCATCGGTAGTTGCCATCAAGGATAAAACAAATCAAATTTTAGCAGTAGGTGACGAGGCTAAAAAAATGATAGGGAGAACACCTGGAAATATTGTAGCAATTAGACCACTGAAAGATGGTGTTATTGCAGATTTTAGTACAACAGAAGCGATGTTAAGATATTTTATAGGAAAAGCATACAAGCAATCTATGTTTTCACCAAAACCACGCGTTATTATTTGTGTACCATCAGGTGTTACATCTGTAGAAAAACGTGCGGTTGAAGAAGCAACACTTAAAGCAGGTGCAAAACAAGCACTTATTATGGAAGAGCCTATGGCAGCAGCAATCGGTTCAGACCTTAGAGTAGAGGAGCCTACTGGTAACATGGTTGTCGATATCGGTGGTGGAACAACAGATGTTGCGGTTATTTCTTTAGGCGGGATTGTTGCAAGTAAGTCACTTCGTATTGCAGGAGATGAGTTTGACGAGTACATCGTATCTTACATTAAGAAAGAGTATAACTTAATGATTGGTGAACGTACTGCAGAACAAATCAAAGTAACAATTGGTGCGGCATACCCAACAGAAGAGCAAAAAACAATGGAAATTAGAGGACGTGACCTTGTAACAGGACTTCCAAAAATTCTTACAATTACATCAAGTGAAGTAACAGAAGCTATTAAAGAACCTGTAAATGCAATTGTAGAAGCTATTAAATACACACTTGAAAAAACACCACCAGAATTATCAGCAGATATTATGGAGAGTGGTATTATGCTAACAGGCGGTGGTGCACTCCTAACAGGATTAGATACTTTAATTAGTCTTGAGACAGGTATGCCAGTTAAAATTGCAGAAGAGCCTTTAGATTGTGTTGCAAGAGGGACAGGATTAGCACTTGAAAATATCGAAAAATGGGCAGGTTTATTTGCCGACGATAAATAGACAAGGGGAGATGTACCTTGAAATTATCAAAAGATCTTAAAAAGAAAATAGTCATTATTGGGGTAGGTGTAGCTATTTCATTAGCAAGTATTGTAGCGATAGGGAATACATTTGATATTGCTGTAGTTAGTAGTGTTGCTGATGTTATCACTTATCCTTTCCAAAAAGGGATTACAAGCCTTAGTCAAAAAATAGAGGGTGTATCAAGATATTTTGAAAATCTTGATACACTCATTGTTGAAAATGAAAAACTTTCAAGAGAAAATGAAAAATTGCTTTATGAAAATGCTATTTTAGGGCAATACAAAGATGAAAATGATTACTTGAAAAGTTTATTAGATATTGGACAAAGATATAAAGATTATCCGAGTGTGGGGGCCAATATTATTGCTAAAGACCCAGGAAATTGGTACCAACGTTTTACTATCGATAAAGGGAGTACAGATGGTATACGCAAGAATGATGTTATTCTTGCAGGTGGCGGCTTAGTAGGGCATGTGATAGAAGTCACAGCTTTTTCAGCGACAGTAGAGGCTATTATTGATGACCGAAGTGCTGTAAGTGGCAAGATTGTGAGAACAGGTGACTTAGGAATGCTTAAAGGAGATATTGAACTGATTGACCAGGGTATTTGTAAGATGGAACTGGATATTGCATCAGATGTCGTTAAGGGTGACCAGATTATCACATCACATCTGGGGGATATTTATCCACCGGGTATTCCAATCGGTATCGTAGAAGAGGTAACAACAGGAAAGAATGGGCTGACACAATATGCCTATATCAAGCCATTTATTGATTTTAAACATCTAAGTAATGTACTAGTTATTACTCAAAAAGAGGGAGTGACACCATGAGAGCGTTTATAATAGGAGGACTATTAATTGTTGTGCATATACTGAGTGCAACAGTTTTCCAATATTTGCGAATTGGCGGTGTTGCTCCTAATTTTATGATTATGATTATTGTGGCATTTGCGCTACTTAGAGGGAGTAAAGAAGGTGCACTGATTGGTGCTTTTGCAGGGGCTTTATATGATATTGTATTTGGCATGGTGTTTGGAGCAACCATTATCACGTATAGTATTATTGGCTATATGTGTGGCAAGCTTAATAAAAATTACTATAGAGAAAACTTTATTATGCCTTTTGTATGCACTTTGATGAGTAGTATATTTTCAAGTCTCGCATCCATCTTTTTATTTTTGATGAGAGGAAGAACCAATGTGATGTTCTTTTTGACGAATCGTATGATTCCAGAACTGATTTATACAGCAACCTTATCACTGGTTGTTTACCAACTCATGTACCTTATTAACGAAAAAATCGAAAATAAAGAAAAACGTACGCGTAATATATTTTAGGTTATGGGAGGAAAGATATGAAAAAACATTTTAATAAACTCCTGGGCCTTTTTCAGGAAAGGGTATTTCTTGTCTTTGTAGGCATTTCCCTTTTATTTGGTGTACTTGTTTTGAAGTTCTATAATCTCCAAATTGTCAAATATGATAACTATGCAACACAACTCCGTGCAAGTGTAGAGAGAATGATAGAGATTCCTTCCACAAGAGGCTTGATTTTTGATCGCTATGGAAGACCGCTAGCAGTCAACCAACCAACTAAAGTCTTAAAAGTGGATCAACAAGTGCGCATGGATAAAAAACAACTCAATCAAGTGTTGCTGAATGTGGCGCTTTTACTAGAGGAAAATGGAGATGGATATGTTGATAAACTTCCTATTTCTCAGACAGAGCCTTTTGAATATACAGGTGGAACAAGTACGATTAATCAGTTTATGTATTCCATCCCTTATAATAATGAGGATCATAGACAAGAACTTTTAACTTATTCAGCTGATCAAATTATTGATTACCTGAGAAGCCAGTTTACAATTGATGAAAGTATCTCAGATAATGATGCACGAAAAATCATTGCACTAAGATGTGAGATTTATGCTTTCGCCTATCGTAAGTATAAGCTTGTAACCATTGCAGATAATGTGTCCGATGAAACAGTTGCACAAATTGAAGAAAACTTAACAAATTTTCCAGGTGTCGTGGTAGATGTAGAACCTGTACGCTACTATCCAGAAGGAGAACTGTTAGGAAATGTACTAGGGTATACAAGGACAATTACAGATACGCAGTATTCTGAAATGCAGGCACTAGGCTATGATAAAGATGACATTGTTGGGCAAGATGGTATTGAGAAAAGCATGGAAGAGGAATTAAGAGGCAAAAAAGGGATTGAGCGTGTTGAAGTAGATAATGTTGGACGTAAGGTCCATACCATTGAAAAAAACGATGCTGTTCAAGGGAATGATGTGTTTCTTACCATTGATCTTGATTTGCAAAGAGCTGCTTATGATAGTATTGAACAACGTTTAAGTGAAGCGTTGGTAGATCGTTTAAAAGCACAAAAAACAGATATTCAACCCCTTAAGGCGAGAGAAATTTTAATCTCTATGGTTGAAAGTAGTCAGCTTGATATGAGACTTATGGCAAAAGCTGAAGTGGGCACTAAACAAAAAGAAATTTATGACATCATTACTAAAGAACATGATAGTTTAGATCCATTGATGAAAGAAGATATTACAATGATGGATTTGATGATTCAAATATTAAAAGAAGATTCCGCAACCATAACAGATAAGGACTTAATTCTTTTGTTTCATGAACAAGGGAGCATGCACTTGCCTGAGAGCACTGTCACAGCCATCAAACAAAATAAGTATGGCAGTGCAGAGCACATATTAATTCAACAGTTAGAAACAGGAAACTTAAAGCCTAAGCAATTTGCAGTGGATCCATTTAGTGCAACAACGGTAGTGGTAGATGTTAATACTGGCGAAGTATTGGCGGTTGTGGGGTATCCATCATTTGATAGCAATCAGATGACGACGAACTTTAATCGTTATTATGGTACATTATTTGATGATAGAAGTATGTTGTGGAACAGAGCATTGATGACTACAAAAGCACCGGGTTCTACATTTAAAATGATTACAGCTATTGCAGGACTTGAAGAAGGTGTTGTCACACCTACAACTACAATTTATGATACAGGTTATTATACTAGGGCAGGGGCACCTTATCCAAAGTGTTGGCTCTATGGAAGTAATGGTGGTAGTCATGGACATGTAGATGTAACAGGTGCATTAGAAGTGTCTTGTAATATTTATTTCTATGAAGTAGCCATGAGGTTAGGGGCAAATACAAAAGGTCTTTATTCTAATATTGAAACACTCACTAAGTATGTGCATATGTTTGGGCTTGATCAAAAAACGGGTATTGAGTTAGCTGAGACAGAACCAAACGTTTCTACTCCAAAAAACCTTGTCAAAAGCCAAATTACAAGTGTGCTTGGATCTCTTAAAAACATGAGTGAAGATAAACGTGCAAAAAGAGTAGAAGATATGGGGCAAATGTTACGGAATGGACTGTACCCTATTAACGACCAAAAAAGTGATTCTGTAGATGATCAAATAGATTATCTGACACAGTATGAACTTAAACGTAATATTGAACCATTGTTACAAGAGGCATTAGATAAAGATCTGAGCAAAGTATTAGATGAAGCATTTGTCGCAGTTCAGGCTGACTTACAACTTAATCTGAGTGCAGTAGTGGATGATATTGTAACGCAGACTATTAATGATACATCTACAAAGTCACTTAAGAGTAAAGCGAGATTGAGACTTAACAAACACCTAGAATACATGATGAAAGATGATATGCAACAAACAATTACTCAAATTACAGGTAAAATTGATGTAGATGATTTGTTAGATGCATATGATCATGCGTATAATACCCTATACACACGGGAGCTTAAAAAAGATCCAGATTCACCAGTAGTTATTGAACTGAGAAATCGTATTGAATCATTAGAAGAAAACCCTGACCGATATGTACAGATGGTTAATCAAAAAATCATTGAGGGTATCGTAAAAACAATGAGTAGTTATTTGCTACAAGGGGTTGAAATGGAATGGTCAGATGGTATTACGATTCGTACGGCTATTGGGCAAGGAAATAATGCCTATTCTCCTATTCAAATGTCACGTTATATCGCAGCCATTGCTAATGGGAAAGAGGTATTTGACCTACGCATTGTAAATGGGATTAATGACCAAAAAGATAGTGGAATTTATGAGCCTAAGCAGTCTAGCAAGTATGCAGATTTAGATGTTTCCGATAAAACAATCGATGTTGTCCATCAAGGGATGTTGAAGACAACCCAAGATACAAGAGGTACAGCACGAACTGTATTTAGTGGTTTCCCGGTAGATGTTGCAAGTAAAACGGGAACAGCACAGGAAGGCGGTCATGAACATAGTTGGTTTGCTGCATTTGCACCGTATGATAATCCACAAGTTGCCATAGTGACGTCGATTTATAATGCAGATGGGCTAGGGCGATATGGCACACAAATAGCAAGAGATGTTTTAACAGCGTATTTTGAGATAGACCAAGAATCTGAAAAAACAACGTTAGATAATATGTTTATACAATAAGGGGGATCACCGTGGATAATAAAAATCTTGTTGTATTTAAGGGAACAGTAGATGGTATTACTATTTTATTAGATGAAAATGCAGTATTTGAGCATGTAGTTGAACAGCTAGTAGAAAAACTCGAAGATTCTAAGAAGTTTTTTGAGGGAGCAAGAGTCAATGTAAAATTCAAGGGTAGAGACTTAACTGATTCTGAACAGCAAGAATTGATACAGGTAATGGCAAGTCAGAATATTTTGGGGGTTTCCTTTATTCATGGATTTGATGGAGAAAAGTGGAAACCACAAAATGATTCATGGGACTGGGTGAAGTCTGAAGTTGCAGAAAATCCAACTTCACTGACTTATTTTCATCAAGGTATCGTAAGATCGGGACAGGAGATCACATACAAGGGGAGTGTTGTGATTTTAGGAGATGTAAATCCTGGAGCGGTCATTAATGCAGATGGGAATGTGATTGTGTTAGGGAACCTTCATGGTAAGGTAAATGCAGGACTTCACTTAGGAGCAGGTGTTGTGTATATAGTGGCACTTAACATGTATCCTACACAAATAAGGATACGTAATGTAGTGGCACAGTCGCCCGATTGGGAAATACTAGCTAATAAGAAAAAAACTTATGAACCTCAGATTGCTTATTTAATAGACGAGCAAATTTATGTGGATGAAATTGATTTTAAAACCTTAAATCATATGATACAATGAGGATAGGCAATATAGTGCGAAAAGCTTAGGCTTTAAAAAGAATATATTAGGGGGGAACACTTTATGAGTCAAGTAATTGTTGTAACTTCAGGCAAAGGTGGCGTAGGCAAGACAACCACCTCAGCAAATATTGGGACAGCTTTAAACTTATTAGGAAAAAAAGTTGTACTACTAGATGCAGATATTGGATTAAGAAATTTAGATGTCGTTATGGGGCTTGAAAATAGAATAGTATATGATTTGGTGGATGTTGTAGAAGGTAGATGTCGTTTGAAGCAAGCACTTATCAAGGACAAGCGTTACGAGGGGCTCTTCTTGTTGCCCGCTGCACAAACTAGAGATAAAGATGCTGTGAGTCCAGAGCAAATGAAAAAACTTTGTGAGAGCCTTAAAGAGGATTTTGACTATGTGATAGTGGATTGTCCGGCAGGGATTGAGCAAGGGTTTAAAAATGCAGTGGCTGGGGCAGATAGTGCGGTTGTTGTAACGACACCAGAGGTATCTGCAGTAAGAGATGCTGACCGTATTATAGGATTATTAGAAGCGAATGGTGTTTCAAAATCTAAGCTTATTATTAACCGTGTCCGTATGAATATGGTAAAACGTGGTGATATGATGGCTATGGAAGATGTTGTAGAGATTTTAGCTATTGATTTATTGGGTGTTGTACCAGATGATGAGGCTATTGTTATTACAACAAATAAGGGAGAACCTGCAGTGTCAGATCATCAGTCATTAGCGGGGAAAGCTTTTAGGAATATTGCAAACCGTATTGAAGGCAAGGAAGTTCCATTTTTAGATCTTGATTCAAGTAATGGTTTCTTAGATAAAATCAAAAAAATATTTGGTTTTGCCAATTAGGTGAAAGAGGGGGCCAAAAGGATGCTGGACTTAAGTAATTTATTTGGGAATAAGAAAAATCAATCAAGTAATGTTGCAAAAGATCGCCTTAAATTAGTACTTATTCATGACCGTATTAATTGTTCAACGGAATTATTAGAAATGATGAGAGCAGATATTATAGCTGTTATTTCTAAATATGTGGATATTGATACAGAAGAGTTTAATATTGAAGTATCAACACTTCAAGGGGATTCTACGGGCCAAAAATCTCCCGTACTTTCGGCCAATATTCCAATCAAGAATTTGAAAAAAGTGCGATAGGTGAGTAGCTGTGCTACTCACCTATCTGCCCATAGAAGGGAATGAAAGAGATGTTTCGTTTCAAAAAAGATTATATTAGACATATTGACTTCTTTATGATCTTTCTGATGGCAGCTTTGACAGGGGTAGGCACGCTGGCAATTAGTAGTGCAACTTTATATTCAGGGCAAAGTGATATTGTTAAAAAACAAGTAGTATTCTTTATTATAGGATTAGTCCTCATGGGTGTAGCCATGAGTATTGATTATCATTTTTTAGGTGAATGGTATTGGGCTATTTATGGAATTACTCTCATTGTATTAATTGCAGTCATTTTCTTGGGAGAAGCTAAAAATGGTGCGGCTAGATGGATTGAAATAGGTGGTTTTCAAATCCAGCCGTCAGAATTTGCCAAGATTACAATGATTCTTTGCACCGCAAAAGTCATTGATAAGTATAATGATAAAATTAATACCATTGTACCGCTTATCCCAATTTGTTTATTTCAATTTGTACCTTTTATTCTCATTAATCGTCAGCCTAATTTATCGACGAGTCTTGTCATTTTGGCATTATTAGTGGTACAATTATTTGTAAGTAAACTTAATTTAAAGTATATTATATCAGCAGCGGTAATAGGGTTAGTGGTAGTGGTTGGTGGTATGACATATATTGTTCAAAATCCAAACCAAAAAATCATTGCATCTTACCAAAGAGAACGTATTATGACAAAATTACAAGGTGGAGATTCGTTAGGGGATAATTACCAAACGAACCAATCTGTTCACGCGATAGGCTCAGGTGGTTTTCAGGGTAAGGGTCTTTATCAAGGGGCCATTAGTCAGCTGAACTACTTACCTGAATCACACAATGACTTTATTGTAGCGATTATTGCAGAAGAATTTGGATTTATTGGTGTTATTGCAATGATTTTACTCATTCTCATGTTGATTGCAAGAGGATTGTGGATTGCGCATGGTGCCCCCGATGATTTTGGAAAGCTTATTGTTGTGGGATATATTGGTATGATTGCTATGCAGTCCTTTGTTAATATGGGAGTAGTAACGAGTTTACTGCCAAATACAGGATTGCCTTTGCCATTTATTAGTTATGGTGGGAGCTCATTATGGGCCAACATGTTAGGTATGGGATTAGTTTTAAATGTAGCGATGCGCAAGAAAACAACAATGTTTTAGGGAGGTAGTGACATATGAATATTGGACTAATAGCACATGATGCTAAGAAGAAGTTAATGGAGAATTTTACAATTGCGTACAGACATATACTTGCTAAGCATACGTTGTATGCTACAGGGACAACAGGTCGTCTTGTTGAAGAAGCAACCAATCTTAATGTCTATAAGTATTTAGCAGGACATTTAGGTGGAGCACAGCAACTCGGAGCACAGATTGCACATAATCAGCTGGATATGGTTATCTTTTTGAGAGACCCAGTGACTCAAAAGATGCATGAACCAGATGTTGGTGCACTTGAAAGATTATGTGACATTCATAATATTCCAATTGCTACTAATTTGGCTACAGCTGAATTGCTGATTAAGGCACTTGAGCGAGGTGATTTAGGCTGGAGAGAAGTGGTTAGATAAAAAAAGACTTTTTTAAGTCTTTTTTTATTTGTAGACTTGTAGCAGAGAGACTATAAAAATCTTAGCTACTCGGCTTATTATGGGTATACTAGTATAGAAAAAATAATACAACAAATCGGAGGGAATTATGACAAAAGTTAATTTATCAGATGAAATACTGAAAAAAGTTGATAAACCAGCTAGGTATATTGGCGGAGAAATCAACAGTTATACAAAAAATCCTGCAGATGTAGATATTCATTTTGCATTTGCATTTCCAGATGTGTACGAAGTTGGAATGAGTCATTTAGGGATGCAAATTTTATATCATTTCTTTAATAGAAGAGAAGATACACTATGTGAGAGAGTCTTTGCACCATGGACGGATATGGAAACAATAATGAGAGAACAACATATTCCATTATTCGGATTAGAGTCACATACACCCGTTAAAGAATTTGACTTTTTAGGGTTTACATTACAATACGAAATGAGTTATACAAATATCTTAAATATGCTTGAATTGGCCGAAGTACCTATTTGGAGCCATGAAAGAACAGAAGAGGACCCTTTAATTGTTGCGGGTGGACCTTGTGCATATAATCCTGAGCCATTAGCGCCATTTGTAGATTTCTTCTACTTAGGCGAAGGGGAGCATTGCTATGATGATATTTTTGACATGTATAAAGAATATAAAAAAGAGGGAAGAACAAAAAAAGAATTTTTAGAAGCATTGCTTAAAGTTGAAGGCATCTACGTACCTTGTTTCTATGAAGAAACATACAATGAAGATGGTACAATTATGCAGAAAAAACCACTTCATCCAGATGCACCAGAGACAATCCATAAAGTCATTGTAAAAGATTTAGATGAGGTATTTTACCCTGATAGACAAGTTATCCCTTGGATTCAGGCAGTTCATGATCGTGTGACACTTGAAATGTTTAGAGGGTGTTTAAGAGGCTGTCGTTTCTGTCAAGCCGGTATGATTTATAGACCAGTAAGAGAAAAGTCAAAAGATACGTTAGTAAGTCATGCACAAAAGCTTTTAGCATCAACAGGATACGAAGAAATATCACTTGCGTCTCTTAGTACAAGTGACTATAGTCAATTGCCAGAATTTGCCGGTGAATTATTAGACTTATGTGGAAATCAATCTGTTAATATTTCATTACCATCATTACGTGTGGATGCATTCTCAGTAGATTTGATGCAAAAGGTACAAGAAGTACGTAAAAGTAGTTTGACGTTTGCGCCTGAAGCAGGAACACAGCGTATGAGAGATGTTATTAATAAGAATATCAGTGAGGATGAAATTTTAAATGGTTGTCGTCTTGCTTTTGAAGGAGGCTGGAATAGAGTAAAACTTTATTTCATGCTAGGATTACCGTCTGAAACAGAAGAGGATATTATTGGGATATCTGAATTAGGTGAAAAGATTGCAATGACATTCTTTGATCTTCCAAAAGAACAACGTCCACAGGGTGGTCTGCAGCTTGTTATTAGTACATCTTGTTTTGTACCAAAAGCGTTTACACCATTCCAATGGCATGGACAAGATACATGTGAAACATTTATGTCTAAGCATATGCTCCTAAAACGTGCTATTAAACGTAGACAGATTAAATACAACCATCATGATGCAAAAACAAGTGTATTAGAAGCTGTTATTGCACGTGGAGATAGAAAAGTAGCAAATCTTATTTATGCAGCCTATCGAGAAGGGTGTAAATTTGATAGTTGGGGCGAACACTTTGATGGTCAAAAATGGAGTATAGCTTCTGAAAAAACAGGTGTAGATTTTGCATTCTATGCAAATCGTGAGAGATCATATGAAGAAATCTTGCCATGGGATCACATTGATATTGGTGTGACTAAAAACTTCTTGATTAGAGAAAGTAAAAAAGCTAAAGAAGCAGCAACGACACCACATTGTCGTGAAAAGTGTTCAGGTTGTGGTGCAAGTAAGTTCAACAAAGGAGTATGTTATGAGAATTAGAGTTAAATTTACGAAAGAAGGTAACGTGAAATTCGTAGGCCATTTAGATACAGTAAGATTGTTTCAAAGAGCCATTAAGGCAGCAGGTATCCCAGTTGCCTATTCGCAAGGTTTCAATCCACACTCATTAGTATATTTTGCAATGCCATTATCTGTAGGTGTGAGTAGTAAGAGTGAGTATATGGATATTGTAACAGCTGAAGAGATGAGTTGTGATGAAGCAAGAACAAAATTAGAAGCTATTTTAGTAAAAGGCATAGAGGTTGTGGATTTATTTGAGATGCCAGCAAGTACAGAATCGCTTATGAGTTTGGTAGATGTAGCGGATTATGTCATAACAATTCCTAAGGTGCAATTACCAGCAAACTTTATACAGTTAGCTCAAGATACGCTCAATCAGCCAGAAATACTGATTGAGAAGAAAAGTAAGAAGAAAGTAAAAGAAGTAGATATCAGACCACTTATCCGTCAATTTGAAATCAATGAAGATGAAGCGCAGTATATCTTAAATGTAACGATTATGGCGGGAAGTAAACAAAATTTAAGTCCAGATTTACTCGTACAAAGTTTAGTAGGGGAAACATTTGCCACATTATCTTATAGTGTGGCACGTGAGGAACTTTATCATATGACTGAATCAGGAGAAGTCATCGCTCTTGATTGTTATGGGCGCGACTAATGAAAAAACAAATCATAGTAGAGCAATCAGTTGTTTTAACACGCATTGCGTTAATCATAGATGGTGTTTGTAAACAAATGTATGCCCAGCAAGCGTTTAATCCAACAGGACAAAGTAAAGTTGTTCAGGGACAGATTGAAAAGATGGTCCCTCATCTTAAGGCTGCCTTTGTCAATTTTGGAGAAGATAAAAATGGTTTATTACATCTTAATAAAATTCCAGAGTGTTATGATAAGCGTGTACAACAAGGGCTTCGCCTACCAGTGCAAGTAATTAAGGAAAATACAGGGGATAAAGGGCATAAGTTATCAGCCTATATTAATATCCCAGGATACTATCTTGTCTGCTTACCTTTTGAAAATACAATTAACATTTCTAAGAAGATTAGTGATCCCCAAAAAAGAAAAGAACTCAAAGAACTTATTACACATGTAAGAGAAGATGACTTTGGGTTTATTCTGAGGACAAACAGTCAAGATGTACCTTATGATGTATTAGAAGTAGAAGCAAGGCAACTGATGCTACAAGCAAAGCGTCTGATGAAATATAAAGATACGTTAACAAAGGGAGAAGTACTCCTTGAAGAAGACCCATTAGTTATTCAATTGATGAGGGACTGGATTACGCCAAGTGATGAGCTAGAGGTTATCTGTAATGATAAAGAGATGATGCATAAGATCCAACAGCATATGGCGTTATACTTACCACAAGTGCTAAGCCAATACCGTTCGTATCCAAAAGAAGAGCACCTTTTTGCTGTTTTTGGGATAGATAAGATTTTTGAGCAAGCGCTTAGAAAAAAAGTATGGCTTAAAAATGGAGGAAATCTAGTCATTGAAGCAACAGAGGCTATGACAGTTGTTGATGTTAATAGTGCCAAGGCCATTCAAAAGAAAAACGTCGATAAAGCCGTGCGTGAAATGAATGAATTAGCTATTTCAGAAACAATAAGGCAAATGGTTTACCGAAATATAGCAGGAATAGTTATGGTAGATTTGATAGATATTAAATCTAAGCAGCTTAAGGATGAACTCTATGAGTTCGCCAAAAAACAAGCTGTTTTGATAGATGGGTCAAGAACACGTGTATTTCCAATTAGTGAACTTGATTTATTGCAAATGAGTAGAGAAAAAAAATATCCTAAACTCGCTGAAGTGATGTTAGAATCTTGTAAGCAGTGTGGTGAAAGACAAATGCAACAAGGGAAGTACTACCAGACATTTGAAATAGAACAGCAAATCAAACGTGTTGCTTTGCAGACAATACAAAAAAATCTTTATTTAAAATGCGGTAGTCAACTTGCAGCATTTTGGAAAGAAAACGGACTGATCAAGGTATACCAAGAGGTGTATGGAATCACAATTCATCTTATTGTGGATAATGAAAACGAAAAATATACGTTAAATCATCACATTTAAGATAATGAGGTTGACATATGCTGATGGATATGCTATATTAAACAAGTGTTTTA